>CAMGCA010000165.1 GCA_946011705.1 uncultured Clostridia bacterium
CCCAATGAAATCTCCTCCCACAAATTCCGAACCCATTAACCCATGCTGTGAAATAATCCACAATAATGACGGCTGTTGAAATGTCCGCAACTAAAGCACGACAGCACTTGGGGTAAAAGTTTTTATAAACCAAACATCTCCTTTGCAATACGGTCAGCGGCCTTAACTAAGCCAACCAGCACCAGCATATTGAAGATGACCTCTCCCAGATAGCTCCAGACCTGTGTCACAACGGAAGCATCCGGGTCAACGACCGTGACACCGCTGGACGCAAAGGCGGAAAAGATGATGCAGGCCAGCACAATGACCGCACCTTCCATGCACACGCCGATATAGCTCCGCAGGAACGCCTTGCCGAAATGGGTGGTATGCTCGCCCGCAAAGGAAGCCAGCGCCACCGGCGACAGGGCGGCATACATATAGAGCTTAAAAAAACGCCCGTAAACGGTCAAAATCATAATAAATGCCAGTACCGTGATGAACAGGCTACCCAGCAGCGTGACCAGCCACAGCGGAATACTGGCGAGGAAGCCCACATCCTCAATCGCCGTAATGATTTCAGGCGGCAGAGCCGCCGATGCGCTTGTGATACCGCCCACACTGCTTGCTGCGGTCGCCACGATGCCGTTGCAGACATCGAAGATGTTCACCATCAAATCCATGCCGTAAGTGATACCCAGTTTGGCAAGGATAAAGTATATGAAATGCTTGAACACATACTCCGGGCGCTGGAAGTCCCGGAAGGTTGCAGAGCTTTTGAAAATGCTGATGGCAAAGAACAGCACCAGAAGGCCGTAGCCGATGGCTTGCATGGCCCCGTTGATGGTCGTTACCGTACTCCAGATCGTGCCGCCCTTAAAGGTCTGAGGCGATTCTGTCAGCAGCGTCCACATCTCTGCCAGCTTCTCGTTCCATGTGGTCAACGCATTTTCCAAGTTGTCTACAATCCAGTTGTTGTCCACTTCACCACCTCCTTCATGCTACCGGGAGAATTGCCGTCCGCAATTCTCCCGGTTTTCCTTTCAAATCGCACCGATAGCGGTCAGGATCTCCTTTGCAAAGGCAATCAGCAGGCCGCCGAACAGGCACAGAAAACCCTGCGTTCTCTGGCTGGCATCGTGGGACTGGATAGACATACCCACCTGCACAATGCCCCAGCCGAGGATGATGACGCCCAGCGCCTTGATGATGCTGAAAATGAAGTCAGAGAGGTTATTGACGATTGTCAAGGGGTCGCTGCCCGCCGCAAGGGCGGGCGTCGCAAGAGCGCAGAGCATCAGCACTGCTGCCGCGCCCGTCCAGTAGCCACGCTTCAGCAGCTTGCCGCGCTTATGGAGCTGCCGGGGAGTATCATTCTTCTTGTTCATTTTGAGAGTCCTCCATATCAATGAATTCGTAATCGTCCAGCGCATGAAATTCGTAAGGAAGGTCGGGCAACGCATAGTCCGGCGCCTCCTGCGGTTTATGCACATAGGGTTTCACGCCGCCTGCCGCAGACTTCTTGAAATTGGGGTGGCGCGTAATGTCGTACTTCTTGTCCAGCACAGGCTTTTCACCGCGAATCAGCAGAATGGCGTCATCGGTGTCCATCATGCGGATCTCGTCGATCATCATCAGCTCACGCCCAGCCTGCTGGTAGTTGGTGGAGCTGGAGCCGTTGCGCCCTTTGGTTTGCCCCCGTGTCCGGGTATCCAGTGTTTCCTTGCCCAGCAGCTTGGACATAAACTCCAAAGAAGTAGGCTCGTTGCCGCCGCCCAGGAACAGCAGCGTGTCGCAGTTGCCGATGATGCCCTCCCATTCCTTTTCGTACAGCGCCTTGATGTTCTGGATGTTCTGCACGATGATGTTCAGCCCGATGTTATAGCTGCGGCAGGTGGCAAGGATTTTGGGATAGCTGTCCGGCTGGGCCACATTTGCCCATTCGTCCTGAATAACCCGCACCGGCACGGGCAGGCGTCCGTTGTACTTCTCGTCCGCCCAGTAGTACAGCTCCTGAAAGCATTGGGTATAGAGCATACCAATGAGGTAATTCATGCTGGCGTCGTTGATGGGACTGACGCAGAAGATCGCCCGCTTTCTTTCTCCCAGAGAGCCGAAGTCCATATCGTCCCTGGCAGTCATTGCCGCATACTGCGGGATGTTGAACGCCGCCAGACGAACAGCGGCAGAGATGAGGATGGATTTTGCCGTCTTGCCCGCAGCTTGCTTGAACACCTTGTACTGCTTCACTGCTACATGATTGGGCTGTTCCTCCTCCAAAGCCTGAAAGAGCAAATCCAGCGGACTGCGGTAGCCTTCGTCCTCCTCGCGCACCTCCGCATATTCCATCATGAACAACATGGTTTCAAAATTCTGTTCCTCCGGTGGCGCTTCGCTCATGAGGTAGAGCATCAGGGCGGAGTCCAGAGCAATCTCAGCCTTCTCCCAGAAGGGATCATTGCTGGAGGCGTTCCTTGGGGTAGTGTTCTTGATGAGATTGTCGATGAGCTTCAGCACATCCTTCTCGTCCCGCAGATAGCGAAACGGGTTGTAGCAATCCGATTGGCCGGGGTCGATCAGGTTAAACACCTTCACATCGTAGCCCTGCTCAATCAGCAGATGGCCGGTGGTGCGCAGGATCTCGCCCTTGGGGTCCGTGATGAGAAAAGAACAGTTGGCGCTCAGCACACCCGGCAGGCAGAAAAACCGTGTCTTACCGGAGCCGGAGCCACCCACCACCAGAATGTTCAGATTGCGCCGGTGCTTGTGGCCGTCCATGCCGATGCAGACGCGCATGGTCAGGATGACATTTCCGTTCGGGTTGCCGGGGTCTTTATACTTTTGACACAGCGCCTTGGGGTCGCCCCACTTGGCGCTGCCGTATTCCTCGCCCGGTCGCCGGTTCTCACGGCTGGAATAATACAGGCCAATGCCCATGCCGTAGCAACAGAGGGCAATCACCATGAATTTCAGCGTGTGCGCCGTCCAGCGGATGGCAAAGGGGCGCTCCAGCAGACTGCTGAAACGCCCCATCAGGTCGAATATGGTCATGCCGTCCTCATAGCCAGCGGCAAGCAGCGCCGCCAACCACAGGACGGGTATCACAAGTGCCGCCCACATCGGGGCGGCACTGCGAAAGCTGCGACTTGGCTTCATACCATCAATAGCCGGTCTTAGGCAGCGTTACCGTTGTCTTGGCATAGACGCCGGTCAGAGTGCGGGAAACCGCCTGAATCCACTGCTCGTTATACAGACCACCCACATCAGCCACATTGACAAGGCTGCTGCCATTGGACAGGCCCTTTGCAACGGTGCCGCTGATGGAGGGTGTTTCCACCTGTGCAAAGCCAGCCTTGACCTGTCCGAACACGAACATGACCTCTGTGATGCGCTCGTTGGAGGCCAGCTTCAGAATGGCAGGGCGGGCATCCAGCACATAGTTTTTGCTGGTGGAGAGGTTGTCCGCCAGAGTGCGGTAGCTGCTGCCGGAGAGATTGGTCTTATAGACCACCTTGTAGGAAAGCTGCTGGTTGTAGGTGCCGGTGACGATCTGGCTCAGTGTCATCTGACCGGGCAGCGTATCACGCCAGTAGAAGGAACCCAGCGGCACCGTGGAGGTGTTGGCAATGTCCTTCAGGGTGTAGCGGATGGGCTGACCGGGCATGACCTCCCTGGGGCCGGTCTTTGTGATGGATACGCCAGTGGCCACGCTGCTGTCCAGCACCTCAAAGGTCACGATCTGGCCCTCATACTCCAGATACGCCGTCATGACGGTGGGATTGACCGCGTAATAGGCCGGAGCGCTGACCTCACGAATGGTATAGCGGGACAGAGGCAGCAGCTTGGAAACCGCTCTGCCGTTTCGGTCGGTGCGGATGGTGTCCACCTTGTTGCCCGCTTTATCGTAGACCTCAAAGACAGCCCCCTCCAGCAGCGACCCGGCAGGCAGGCCATTGATGGAGTTGTCGTCCGCAGACTTCTTGATGATTTGGATCTGACCACGGACAGCGGTGTTTTCCCATGTGATTTCAGAGGTTGCGCCGTACTGGACATAGATGGTTTTGAGCTGCGTGTCCAGGATGTAGCCGTCCGCCGCTTGAATTTCACGCAGATAATAGCGGCCATCCGCCAGCCCCTCGTCCATGTAGATGTAGCCGTTCTGGTCGGTGGTGTACTGACCAATGGGGTTGTGGCTGCTGTCATACAGCAGGAAGGTAGCGCCATAAATGCCCTTGCCAGTATCCGCGTCCACCTTGTGCAGCAGGATATTGGAGGTTTTGCGGTTGGTCAGCGCCAGCGTTGCGGTCTGACCGTCCTTTACCTCCACCTGCTGGGGCGTGGTATCCAACTGATATCCGGAGACGGTTTTCAGCTCGGTCACGGTGTACCAGCCGCTGTCAAGTTGCGGAAGCTGGATGACACCATTGCGGTCGGTGGTGTAGGTGCCGATGATTTCCCCGTTCATCTTGCGGACTTCAAACTGAACGCCGGAAAGCCGCTTGCCGCTGCTCTCATCACTCTTGGTAATGATAAGCCCGCCGATGGGCGTGTTGGTGAATGTCAGGGTTTGGGTATCATCCGGATTGACCACTACGGTCTGAGTGCGGGTGTTTTCATCAATGGAATAGCCGGGAATGGTCTGGACTTCCGTGACCATAATCGTGCCGGTGATTTTACTCAGAATGATCTGGCCGTTCTGGTCGGTCACATACAGGCCGTTGGAGGACAGCTTGCCGCCCTCCGCATCCGCGAACCGGCCATCGGCGTAGGTGATCTTGAACTGAACGCCCTCCAGTGGCTTCCCGGTTACGGAGTCAACCTTGTTGATGACAAGGCCACCCAGCTTCTTATTTTTGATGGTGATGGACTGCGTATCGCCGCCGCTGCCGATGACAACATTGGTCACAGCTTTTTCAATGGTATAGCCATCGGGCGCTTTGACTTCCGTCAGCACATAAGTACCGGGCAGCAGATTGGTCAGCTTGATCTGGCCGTGGGCGTCGGTGGTGAAGATGCCGTTCTGCGTTGCGGTTGCCGTGCCGATCACGCCATCCAGCCCGACTTCACAGCCAGCCGCCGTGGTAATGCGGAACTCAGCACCAGACAAAGGTTCGCCGGTGGAGGCATCCACCTTGGCGACGATCAGTGCGCCCTTGGGCTGGTTCTTGAAGGTCAGGCTCACTGTCTTTCCGGGCA
>CAMGCA010000166.1 GCA_946011705.1 uncultured Clostridia bacterium
TCTATTTGAATGTTCTGGCATTTCCCAATGCGGACACATTTACGCTGAAGAATTACCCGGAGGCTTTTGTGAAGCTGGATTTCGTCCGTTCCCTGCTGAACTCTCTTGGAATCACGGTGGCTTCCACGATTCTTCTGTTGCTGTTCTGTTCCATGGCGGCCTGGGTTCTTGTGCGCCACAAAACAAAGCTGAGCAATACCATTTTTATGATTTACGCTGCGGCGACCCTGATTCCGTTCCAGTGTGTCATGCTCCCGCTGGTCCGCCTGATGGATACGCTGCACATGATGAACCGGTGGGGACTGGTTCTCATGTATCTGGGCTTCGGCTCCAGCCTGTCCGTGATCCTGTTCCACGGTTTCATCAAAAGCGTCCCGGTAGAGCTGGAAGAGGCCGCCAGGATTGACGGCTGCAATATGTTTCAGACATTCTTCCTCATTGTCCTGCCTCTGCTGAAACCGATTATGGTCACGGTTGCGATTCTGAATTCCATGTGGATCTGGAACGACTTCCTGCTGCCCCAGCTGATGATCAATAAGCCCGGCTGGCAGACCCTGCCCCTCAAGACCTTCCTGTTCTTCGGACAGTTCTCCAAGAAGTGGGATCTTGCCACTGCCGGTCTTGTGATGTGCATGCTGCCCATTATTATTTTCTATCTGGTGAGCCAGAAGCACATTGTCAAGGGTGTCGCAGAAGGCGCGATAAAGGGTTGATACTATGAATATTTGTAAAAATTGGTGGAAAGAAGCGGTTGTGTATCAGATCTACGTCCGAAGCTTCAAAGACAGCAATGGCGACGGAATCGGAGACCTGATGGGAATTGTTGAAAAGCTGGATTATCTGAAATATTTGGGTGTGGACGTATTGTGGCTTACCCCGGTGTATCAGTCCCCCAACTGTGACAACGGATACGACATTTCCGATTACCGGAGCATCATGAAAGAATTCGGAACCATGGAGGATTTTGATCTCCTGCTGGAGGAAAGCCATAAGCGAGGCATCAAAATCATCATGGATCTTGTGGTGAATCATACGTCGGATGAACATGAATGGTTTGTCAAAAGCCGGTCCCCGGAGCCCAATCCATACTGGAATTATTATATCTGGCGGGATGGACGGGATGGAAAGGCGCCAAACAACTGGGGTTCCTGGTTCAGCGGTCCTGCCTGGACGTATGACGAAAACAGAAAGCAGTATTATCTGCACATTTTCGCGCCCAAGCAGCCGGATCTGAACTGGGATAATCCGCAGGTGCGTGAGGAAGTGTATTCCATGATGCGGTGGTGGCTGGACAAGGGGATCGACGGCTTCCGAATGGATGTCATCGACATGATTTCCAAGACGGAAGCTTTCCCGGATGGAGAAATCCACGGACTGTACGGGGATCTGGCACCCTACTGCATCCATGGCCCTCATGCGCATGACTATCTGCGGGAGATGAATGAAAAAGTCCTGAGCTGTTATGACATCATGACGGTGGGAGAGACGCCCTGCGTGACACTGGAGGAAGCCAGAAAATACGCCGGGTACGACCGTCACGAGCTGGGAATGGTATTTCAGTTCGAACACGTTGAATTAGTGAAGGGAAAGTACGGAAAATGGAGTGATGAACGTTTCGACGTGAGGAAGCTGAAAGAAGTTCTGGACAAATGGCAGACCGGAATGCAGGGGATTGCCTGGAATTCTCTGTTCTGGAGCAACCATGACCAGCCCCGGGCCGTTTCCCGCTTTGGAGACGACGGGACGTATCGTGTAGAATCGGCAAAGATGCTGGCAACCTGCCTTCACATGCTTCAGGGAACACCCTATATCTATCAGGGAGAGGAACTAGGCATGACAAATGCCTATTTCGAGAACCTGAGCGATTACAGGGACGTGGAATCTCTCAATGCCTATCATGAGCTGGTAGAGGAATTGGGAGAAAGTCATGCGGATATGATGCGCTATTTGAAGGCAATCAGCCGGGATAACGCGAGAACCCCTGTGCAGTGGAATGACGGGGAGAATGCCGGCTTTACCGACGGCACACCCTGGATTGCTGTAAACCGCAATTACCGCACAATCAACGCGGAAGCACAAATTCGGGACGAAAACTCCGTCTTGAATTATTACAAGCGGCTGATTGCGCTGCGGCACGAAAAGCCTGTGATCGTCTATGGTGACTATCATATGCTGTTAAAAGAAGATCCGGATGTATTTGCATATGAGCGAACCCTTGACGGTGCCAAGCTCACTGTGATCTGCAATTTTGCGGATCACGAAGTGGAGTGCCCGCTGTTGTCAAACGACGCGGAGATTTTGATTTCCAATTATCAAGATCGCGCCCAGAATGTCCTCAGACCCTTTGAGGCGGTCGTATATGAGACGGTATCACTCAGTTCCTGCTGGCATCTGAGGGCGGCAGGTTGTTGATACTCCCAAGCAAGAATCTCCCATAGTTCTCTCCCCTTTCCGGGAAGAAAACTATGGGATTCTTTTATTCAGATTCTTCCGTCAATTCCCCACCAAACAGAATCGACAGGTAATCTCTCCTGCCATAGAGAATCCGATCAATATGCACGGTATTCCCGGAGATATGGTAGAAGATCATATAGCTGCCGCAAATTAGATACCGATACACGATATTGAGGCCCGCAAAGGACAGCGGTGCACCGGATTCCGGGAACTGCCTCAGAGACATGACGGTAGTCTGAATCCGGGAAATCAGGTTCCGAGCTGCGGACTTGTTGTGAAGTTTGAATGCAATGTAATCGCCGGTTTCGGTCAAATCCCGCTTTGCTTCCGGGGAGAATACAATGTCAGCCATCGTACTTCGCTCCTAATTCCTGAAACACCGCATCTGCATCCAGCCACCCTGTGGTCTCTCCACTGCGGCGTCCTTTTTCCAATTCACTCAGCAGCTTTTCCTTAGCCAGAAGCACTTCATACTGGCGGTATTCCTCCATATCCAGAACCGCATAGCGGCCATGACCATTCTTGGTCAGAAACACCGGCTGTCCCACGGCAACATCCCGCAGAACCTCGCCATAGTTGCGAAGATCTGATACCGGTTTAATGTTCGGCATAGCAAATGCCCCCTTTCATAGGAATAGTATACACAGTTTCCTCTAAATAATCAACGATAAATTTTACGATAAATTAAGCGGGATGTCGCGAAACGCGACATCCCTCGTCATCCCGGATGGCTTTTTCCCTTGTCCCGGGATTGGAGTAGTTTCTCCGTTTTCTGACATAACGATATTAGGGAGCGCCGATTACTTCCGCTTCTTTCGATTCCCTTTCCCATGCACCGGATACGGCACAGCTTTCCCACGCAGATTATTGGGGCTTTTCAGGTGTTCGGACTTTTTGAGAATATTGATCTGTGTGACAAATTCCTCCGGGGTCAGCTTGTCATAGTCAATGCCAAGAGTTGCCAGGAACAGCCGGGCTTTCTTTTCTTCCTCAGTTCCCTCGTAGTGCAAAGCGGTTTCCATCTGCTTTTGAATTTCGGCAACAGGAGAAGAGGTATCGGCAGTGGTGGTATCCTTTCTGTGGGCTTCCCGAATGTCCCGCATGATACCGTCAATGTCCCTGTGAACCACCTGAGCAAAGTAGTTTTCCTCGCTGACCTGCGCCAGCTCCAGGGTGCGAACATATAAATCGTTCTCCCCTGGATTGTGCTTTTCCATGATTTGCTTTCGGTTGGCTTCCAGAATGGCGTTCATGTCGTTGATCCGCATATCGGCAATGCGATCCACAAATATCTCAATGTCCACCAAGAACCGCTGGAAGTCCTTGTGCAGAGCCAGCTCAGACAGCAGCCGGTTGTTGAGCTTTCCGCTTTTCAGAAGATCAATCATTTCATCACTCAAATACAGATCGTGCAGGTCTGTGTTTGGGTGATTTTTTATTTCCGTCAGTCCCAGCAGATAGTCCGTAGACACGCTGTAGTATTTTGCCAGGGTGACAATGCTGAATGGGCTAATATCCTTGAAATCATCGGATTCATATTTACCCAGTGCGGATTTGGAAATGCCGGTTTCCTCCGCAAGCTGCTCCAGAGTCAGGCGTCGTTCCACCCGCAGGTCTTTCAGTTTCTCCTGTATTGTCAGTTTTGTGTTCATAAAGCAGTCCTCGAAACAGTTTTCTTCCATTATATCACGCTTGTCTATAACCGTGGAAATATAAAATTTCAAGGGTCTTTTCCATCCTTTTGGATATCCGGGAAAGGCCCTTTTTTTGTTGTAGAATACGGACAGATTCGCCTGCATTTGAGGCTACGGGTGAACCTTGACAACTGAATGACCGTCCGAAAGGGATATGTCCTCCGGGGAAGCATCGCGATGACCATGAGCGTGCCAAGGGGGAGAAAACGCCGGGTGAAACGCCGGGCAGGAACTGGTTCGGGGAGAGCGGCAAGTACATATGGGGGCTGTCCTGTTTTTTCAAATGGGCTTGTCCTGCGATTCGCCTGTTTTCTGAAAATTTCCCCATAACCATAGTGAGAGGGTAAGCCCGATAGTTTACGCTCCCCAAAAACGAAGAAAGGAGGATGATTGCCTATGGCAAAAACAGAACGGGAACTGACTGTACCGGAACGGCGATCCATTCGGAAGCTGGTAACCGGAAGCTGTGCCAACTACGACAGGGAATACGGCTGCCTGCCGCTGGACTGCGAATGCCCCATGCTGGGCATCTGCTACACAAACAGTGCCATTTGCCGGTACTTCCGGGAAGCGGTTCTTCCCAACGACCCAGAACTGGAAGCAGCCTTGCAGGCTCTGCCCACAAAACGCTGCCAGCACTGCGGAAAGCCCTTCCCGGTCAGCGGGCGGAGGGTGTACTGCTCCGACAAATGCGCAGACGATGCCCGCAAAAAGCAGACCGCTGCCAGAGTGCGAAAGTACAGGAGCAAAGCGGCGGTGTAACGCTTTGGACCCGAAAAAGCCCTGCGGCGTAGGGACTTTAGGGATTGGACTCAGAAAGGTGGTACAGATATATTCCCCCATCCAGAATTGCCCTGCAAATGGTTACAGGGCGCAAAACAAGAATCAGGAGATTAGAAAATGAACCAATTTGAAAGTGTAAAGGCAGCCGTCCCATTGCGGCAGGCTGCCGAAA
>CAMGCA010000167.1 GCA_946011705.1 uncultured Clostridia bacterium
CGCTGGTCAACGAACCGAAGGTTCTTCTTCTGGACGAGCCGCTGGGCGCGCTGGACCTGAAGCTTCGCAAGGATATGCAGCAGGAACTGAAAAAAATCCAGAAATCCACGGGAATCACCTTCATTTTCGTGACCCACGACCAGGAGGAAGCTCTGAGTATGTCCGATACCATCGTGGTTATGAGCGAGGGTAAGATTCAGCAGATTGGCACGCCCCAGGATATCTACAACGAGCCTGTCAATGCCTTTGTGGCTGATTTCATCGGCGAAAGCAATATCGTGGACGGTGTGATGCTGGCGGATTACAAGGTACGCTTCGGCGGTCAAATTTTCGATTGTCTGGATACCGGCTTTGCTCCCAATGAGCCTGTGGATGTGGTCATCCGCCCGGAGGATGTGGACATTGTGAAGCCCGCCCCCGGCGTGCTCCAGGGAACCGTGACCTCCGTCACCTTCATGGGCGTGCACAACGAGGCCATTGTGGATATCGACGGCTTCAAGTGGATGATTCAGACCACCGATCCGGTGGAGGAAGGCACCCATATCGGTATCTCCTTGGAGCCGGACGCCATCCATATCATGAAGAAGTCCAAGTATTCCGGAATGTTCGGTGACTATTCCTCCTTCTCCAACGAGCTGGACGAGCTGTCCAATCCCGGAGGTGAAGAGGAAGAATGAGAACCGCCAATCGCAAGCATCCGCAGAACGGCTATCGCATGGCTTTGGCCCCATACTCTGTATGGGCAGCCCTGTTTGTGGTAGTGCCGCTGGCCTTCTTTGCCTACTACGCCTTTACGGATAACCAGTTTGCCTTTACAACCGAAAATATAACGCGCTTCTTTACCGCTACCAGCAATATCGTTCAGGACGATGGTACTTCCGTGGAGGTCAGGACTTACCTGCTGATCTTCATGCGCTCTGTCAAGCTGGCTGTCATCTCTACCGTTATCTGCCTGTTGATGGGCTACCCCATTGCCTATATCATGGCTCAGGCAAAGGAACGGACTCAGAAAACCATGGTCACTCTGATCATGATTCCCATGTGGATGAACTTCCTGATCCGCACCTACGCGTGGATGACCATTTTGCAGGATACCGGTATTCTGAATGGCTTCCTCTCCACGCTGGGTATCGGCACGGTGCACATCATCGGCACGGAAGCCGCCGTTATCATCGGCATGGTCTACGACTACTTCCCCTATATGGTGCTGCCTATCTATTCCATCCTTGCCAAGCTGGATAACCGGCTTCTGGAGGCAGCCAGAGACCTGGGCTGCGGCAGCCTTTCCGTTCTGCGCCGGGTCATCATCCCCCTGAGTATGCCCGGTGTCATCTCCGGCATCACCATGGTTCTGATTCCTTCCATCAGCACCTTCTATATCTCCCAAAAACTGGGCAACGGCAAGTTCTTCCTGATTGGTGATGCCATTGAGGGACAGTATGTAGCCAACAATCTGCATTTTGCCGCCGCTATCGCCTTTATCCTGATGCTGATTCTGCTGGTTTGCATGGCCGTGGTCAAGTATGTCACGGCACGGTATGTGTACGGAGGTGACGAGGAATGAAAACATCCGCGAAAATTTACAGCGGCATCGTATTCGCGATTCTGTTTGCGCCCATCCTTGTGCTGCTGGTGTTCTCCTTTAACGATGCGAAGAGCCTGTCCGTCTTTTCCGGCTTCTCCCTCAAATGGTACCGGGAGCTGCTGAATGACCGCAACACTCTGGAGGCAGTGCGCAACACGCTGGTTCTGGCGGCTTCCGCTACCGTGATTTCCACAATCATGGGAACTGCCGCTGCCGTTGGCATCAATAAGCTCCGCACAAAATGGTCCAAAGCCGTTATGAACACCGTGACGGATATCCCCATGACAAACCCGGATATCATTACCGGTATCTCCCTGATGCTGATGTTCGTCTTTGTGGGAAGACTGTTCGGCGCGGCTACCAGCCTGAGCTTCTGGACCATGCTGATTGCCCATGTCACCTTCTGTCTGCCCTATGTGATTCTGCAAATTCTGCCCAAGCTGCGGCAGATGGATAAGTCCCTGCCTGAAGCCGCCATGGATTTGGGCTGCACCCCCGTAGGCGCTTTCTTCAAGGTGGAGCTGCCGGAGATTCTCCCCGGTATCATCACCGGCGCCATTATGGCCTTTACCCTGTCTCTGGATGACTTCGTAATCAGCTATTTTACCTCCGGCAACGGGTTTGAGACCCTGCCCATCCGGATTTACGGCATGACCAAGAAGACCGTAACGCCGAAAATGTACGCTCTGGCGACCATCATCTTCTTTGTCACACTGGGTCTGCTGATGATCAGCAACCTGGTGGACGAAAAGGATGAAGCAAAATAAAATATTGAAGAGAAAAATGGAGGAAACAAAATGAAAAAGTGGATTTCCCTCAGCCTGATTGCCATTATGCTGGCCGGTCTGTGCCTGACTGGCTGCGGCGGCAAGAAGGGCCTGACCCTGAACGTTTATAACTGGGGCGAATACATTTCCGACGGCAGCGAAGGTTCCTTTGACACCGTTCGGGAATTTGAAAAGTGGTATCAGGAGACCTACGGACAGAAGGTCTCCGTCAACTATTCCACCTTTGCCTCTAACGAGGATATGTACAGCAAGATTTCCAGCGGCGCTGTCAGCTATGATGTGATCATTCCTTCCGACTACATGATCGCCAGAATGGCTGCGGAAGGCCTTCTCCTGCCCCTGAATTTTGACAATATCCCCAACTACCAGTATATTGAGGATACCTTCAAAGGCCTGTACTATGATCCCAATGACCAGTATTCCATCCCCTACACCTACGGCGTTGTCGGTGTGATTTATGACGCCAATGTGGTAGACGAAGCCGATATCGGCGGTTGGGATTTGATGTGGAACGAAAAATACGCGGGCAAGATTCTTCAGTTCAATAACTCCCGGGATGCCTTCGGTACTGCCATGTACAAGCTGGGCATCGACGTGAATACCACAGACAAGGCCAGCTGGGACAAGGCCTACGATGAACTGCTGGCCCAGCGTCCTCTGGTCAAGAGCTATGTCATGGACGAAATCTATAACATGATGGAATCCGGTGAGGCGGCGATTGGCGCTTATTACGCCGGTGACTACTTCACCATGGTGGACGCGCAGTCCGAAAATGTTGATTTGCAGTTCTACTATCCCGAAAACACCAACTTCTATGTGGACGCCATGTGCATCCCCTCCTGCGCCCAGAATAAGGAGCTGGCGGAGATTTTCATTAACTATATGCTTTCTGAGGATGCCGCTATCGCCAACGCCGAGTATACCTACTACGCCTCCCCCAACAGCATTGTCTATACCAACGATGGCTACATTGAGGAAATGGGCGAAGATGTGATGGCTGTGCTGTATCCCGAACTGGGAAGCTTTGCTGAGGCGTATAACAAGATGGCTTACAGGAATCTGGACAGCGAAACCCTCAGCTATCTGAATACCCTGTGGGAAAACGTGAAAATCAACTAACGTTTCAGCCCGGAAGCAACGCTTCCGGGCTGTTTTCTTATGTTCTGTAGAAGGTATTTCCGCCGATGAACTCCCGCACCAGGCTGGTGGGCGGAATCTCGTCGTCCACATCCGCCTGCTGGATGTAATTGAGAATCTTGACAATATTCCGTACCGCATCGTAGCATTCGTCCTCTGGCTGAACGGCTGTCAGTAAGGGGAAGATATGCTTTTTCAGTACTGCCAGCTCATACAGAGTGGAACTGTTGAAAATCACATCCGCGTTCTCCTGATAGGGGAAAATCCAGCGCTGCTCTCCCCTGCGCACGCTGTCCCACATGGAGAGGGTATGCTGCACCGACGCTCCCCGGGTCTCATAATCCCGCACAATCCGCCGCAAAAGCCGCAGATAGCTGGTGGGGATGCGGTTGTGGTCATCCAGATTCAGCGGCAGCAGAGGACTTACATAAAGCCTGAAAATCAAGGATTTATCCACATTTTCCGGAAGCATTGCCGGATTCAGGCCGTGGAGGCCCTCCACAATGATGACAGAATTCTCATCCAGAGTCAAAATCCTGCCCTTCCACTCCCTGCGCCCTGTGACAAAGTTGAAGCATGGCAGTTCAACCGCGTCCCCCGCCAACAGGCACGCCATATTCTCACGGAACAGGGCAACGTCAATGGTGTTGATATGCTCCAAATCCAGCTTGCCATCCGACCCCGGGGCAATTTTGTCCCGGTCGATATAATAATCGTCCAGACTCATGAGAATGGGTTTTTTTCCATGGACCCGCAGTTGGGTCGCCAGACGGTTGGCTGAGGTGGTTTTACCGGAGGAGCTGGGCCCGGCCAGCATCACTGCCTTCGCCCCCCGCTGGCATACCATATCCGCGACCTGTGAGAATCGTTTCTCATGCAGCGCCTCGTTGACCCGTATCAGCTCCCGAATTCTGCCGGAGGTTGTCAGTTCATTCAAATCGGCGGCTGTTTCACATTCCATCAGAGAACACCAGCGTTCCCCTTCCTTGAATACGGAAAAGAAATTGGGCATGGCGGGAACCTTTGCGCAGACCTCCGGGTTTTGATCGTCCGGGTAGAGAAACAGGAAGCCGCCATCCGCAGGCAGAATGTCCCAAACCGTCAGATATGCCGTGGACGGAAGCATTTCCCCGTAGAAGTAATCGGCATAGCCTCCGAACACATATTCGTCAAAGTAATCCAGCGGACGCCAGCGCAGCAGGCGGGCCTTATCCTCCTGCCCTTCCCTGTGAAATCGGGATACAGCTTCCTCCAGCGGAACTCGTCTGCGAATCAGAGGGATACCGTCCTTCACAATCTCCGCCAGCCGCTGCTTCAGTCTGGATACGGAAAAATCCACCGCGCCCCTGACCTGAATATACACGCTGGAGCCAAGGGTGCAGCTGACTTTACCTACCGCCTCCGGCCATAGCTGCCGCAGAGCCAGGAAAATGGCGAATTGTGCTGTGCGGATGTAGCACTCCTTTCCGGCTGGATCCTCATAACGCAGCAACCGCACAACGCCCTTCGAGGCTGCCATTGCCTGGCGCATGGAGGGCCGTTCTCCCTGGGTATCT
>CAMGCA010000168.1 GCA_946011705.1 uncultured Clostridia bacterium
CCTCCTCGGGCGGTTCCTTGATGCCGGCTTTCCCATCCCGAACAAAGCCCTCCATAATAAAATCGCACGGTGTCATGGCAATGGTGAGGGAAATAGCGTCATAATAATGGGATGCTGCAACAAGCGCCAGCATACCTGTAGTGGAGGCTCCCACAATACCAATTTTCGTATTTCTTTTTTGCCTGATCACTGAAATGGCTTTCTCAAATCGCTCCAGCGGATAGCTGTGATGTCCATAGTCCTTCTTCGATGGGGCCATGGTCATGACATTGCAGTTCCGGCTGTGAAGCCACTTCACCCCGGACACTGCCATGCGGTCATCTATGTCGTCCCCCAGCAGTGCAATCATGCACCGATCAGTCCCATTGGAATTTGGGAAATAGGCACCAAAAAAACCGTCTTTCTCCACAGAAAAATACTCTCTTTGCAGTTTCATCGCAGTCCCTTCTCGCATCTTTCTCATTTTGACACGGCGGTTAGCAAAAGCTAACCGCCGTGTCAAAATATAGGTTAGCACTATCTAACTCATAACTATAATAGCACTGTCAAGTTCTTTTGTCAATTACTATAAAGTTTTGCACGAGCTTATCTCATGAATCACTTTTCCTAAATGGACATACGGCAACTCACCAAAATACGGAACCGACTATTATAGATAGCTCATACAATGGGGTCTCTACCGCTTAATGAAATGATTGCACTGGACAGCGATATCTATTGATTCTTCAAATCATACAGAACATCTGCCGGTTCGTTAGTCTTTCAAGGTAACAAGTCTACAGCCGTGGAATGCGCGAAACAGATTTTCTTCAGCTCTTTTGCGGCGGCAGCGGCAGAATATTGGGAGGATTCCACCAGGCAGACCTGGCGCGGCGGGAGCTTCTGCACCAGGTCGATGGGATATATAGACTGTCCCCAATCTGCCTCCGACAGGAAAGACGCCGGAACAAAGCCGATTCCCAGATTCGCTTTCACCATGGGAAGTATCTGGTCTGCGGTAGCTGCCTCAATATCCGGCTCAAACGGCAAATTATGATCAGCAAACACTTGCCTGTAGACCCTCAAGGTACTTCCATGCTCCCCCAGTGAGATCAGGGGATACCCGGAAAGCGCTTCCAGCGTGACCTTGCAGCCCGTCAGGGATCGATAAGCACCGCCGCATACGGCAACCTCCTGTACGTCGGCCAGCGAGGTGCTCCGAAGCTTCTGGGTTATGTCAGCGGGGGTCGTGACGAATGCCAGATCCGCAAGGCCCTTATTCAGCTCCTCAATGGCGGCCGGGGTGGAGCTGTTCAGCAGCTTGATATGAACGCCGGGATACCGGGCCCGGAACTGCGACAGCACCGGCAGCAGGAAGACCCGCAGGGCGACCTCGGTGGCCGTGATCCGCAGAATCCCTCCGTCCAGCCCGCCGCCTCTGCGCAGGGCCTCCTCCCCGGCCTGAAGCTGCTCAAAGGCAGCGGACACATGACGGTACAGCGTCTGTCCCTCGGCGGTAAGCTCCACATGGCGGTTGTTCCGAAGGAACAGAATGCAGCCCAGCTCCCGCTCCAGATTCTTGATGATCCGGGTAATATTGGGCTGGCTGTTTCCCAGCGCGTTTGCCGCTTGGGTAAAACTCCGGGTTTTTGCCGTGTAGTAAAAAACACGATAAGCTTCATAGCTGATATTCATGGGATTCACCATATCAATTTAATATTACATTATAAGAAAGATATATTTTACATATGATTCTTTTTGAATTATAATACCATTCGGTCTGAAAATCAATCATGAGAAAGAGAATGGTGAACGTTTATGAATCGTGATCTGACAGTGGGAAAGCCATCGGCGGTGCTCTGGAAATTCTGTCTGCCCCTGTTCGGCAGCATCGTATTCCAGCAGCTTTACAATATTGCTGACAGCTGGGTGGCCGGCAAGTTCATCGGGCAGAACGCTCTTGCCGCCGTGGGCAACAGCTATGAGATCACCCTGATTTTCCTTGCCTTTGCCTTTGGCTGCAACATTGGCTGCTCCGTGCTGGTATCTCAGCTCTTTGGCGCGAAGGCCTACGGCAGTATGAAAACGGCGGTGTCCACCGCCATGCTGTCCAGCGGCGCGGTGTGCTTGCTGCTGATGCTGGTGGGCATCCTTGGCTGTGACAGCCTTCTGCGACTCATCAACACGCCGGCGGTAGTGTTCGCGGATTCGGCTCTCTATCTGGATATCTACGTCTGGGGCCTGCCCTTTGTGTTTTTCTACAATCTGTCTACGGGTATTTTCTCCGCGCTGGGGGACAGCAAGACCCCCTTCGTGTTTCTGGCGGTGTCCTCTCTGAGCAACATCGCCGTGGATATCCTGTTCGTCACAGCGTTTCAGATGGGCGTGGCGGGCGTTGCCTGGGCTACCTTCCTGTGTCAGGGCATCAGCTGCGTGCTGGCGGTGAGCGTGGTATTTCGCCGCCTGAAGCAAATCCCCAGCGAAGGAAAGACAGCACTGTTTTCCGGGCAGCTGCTGGGCCGATTCGTGGTCATAGCCATCCCCAGCGTTTTGCAGCAGAGTTTTATCTCCGTGGGCAACATCCTCATTCAGAGCGTTATCAACCGCTTCGGCACGGATATTATGGCGGGTTATTCCGCCTCGGTGAAGCTGAACAATCTGGTCATCACCTCTTTTACCACCATCGGCAACGGCATTTCCAACTACTCTGCGCAGAATCTGGGAGCGGGAAAGCTGCCGCGAATCCGGGAGGGCTTCCGGGCCGGGCTGAAAATGGTGTGGCTGATCTGTGTGCCGCTGGTGGTGCTGTACTGCACCGGCGGACGGGCGCTGATGAAATTCTTCATGGAGGACGCCACGGAAGCGGCTCTTGGCAGCGGCATGACCTTCCTGCGGATTCTGTCGCCCTTCTACTTTGTGGTATCTGCCAAGCTGGTGGCGGACGGCATTCTGCGAGGTACGGGGAAAATGCGGCAGTTTATGACAGCAACCTTTACCGATTTGGTTCTGCGGGTGGTGCTGGCCTTTGTCCTGTCGGGCACGGCCTTTGGCTCCACGGGCATCTGGTGCGCCTGGCCCATAGGCTGGTCGGTGGCCACGGTCATCTCCATCCTGTGTTACCGCAGGGGCCAGTGGAACGCGAATGCAGAGGAACCCTCTGAGACGCTGCTGCCTGAAAACGCTTCCCTGTAAGTATCCCGCACATCGGTTCTACATCCTGCATATTCTGAGAGGAGAGTCTGCTGATTATGGAGGGATGCACTGTGGGAGTAGGTGTATTGGCTTGCGAGTCCGTGGTGGTGTATGTTCAGGCGGCCCAGCGGCGGCTAGGGACGGATTATCCCGTTTTTGTCCTGCACTACACGGATACCGATGACCCGGGACGGATGAAGCTTCAAATCGTACAGACTGCAGAAAAAATGCCGAAGGACATCGATACGGTGCTGGTAGCCATGGGCTTTTGCGGCGGTTCTTGGAATCAGGTAGAAGCTTCTCGCAGACTGGTCATTCCAAGGGTGGATGACTGTGTGTCCATGCTCCTGAACGTGGAAGAAGGGCACAGCACCAACCCAAAGGAAATGGGCCATCTTTACATAACCGAGCAGGAGCCGGACAGCAGCGGCAAACGACTGTGCCAGCAATGCCCCCGGTGGAAGGTAGATGCCTGTTACCCCAAGTGGTTTGCCAACCACAGCCAGATGGATATTGTAGATACAGGTGTTTTCGACTGCCACACCGAGGATTATGTGGAAAAAGCCCAGAAATGCGCGGACGCTCTGCACTGCAATCTCGACTATGTCTCCGGCAGTAATGCTCTGCTGGAAAAGCTCATCGACGGGCAGTGGGATACGGGCTTTCTTGTAGTGGAGCCGGGGCAGAGAATCCATGACTTCTTCTCCTGACAGAATAAGAGTAAGCGCAATGCTGCCGCCCGGATTGGAAGGGCGGCAGCATTGCGCTCGTGAAAAAAAGATTAGAAGGTGGTTCCCTTTGATAACAGTATAACAGGAAAAGCAGAAAAATGGAAATTCCAAACGGGATATATCATATCAGGATTCTGATTATCCGAACAAAAAGGAGGATGCCAGAGCCTATGCTGGCCGGCTCTGGCATCTGGTTAGGGGGTCAACCGGTGTGCATCCTACAACACACCTGTCTGCACTGATACTATAACACACCACACACGATCAGGGAAATCTCAAATTTGTGATACGGTATTCCAGTTTACGCCTGAATACTGTTGTATGGTTCAGCCCTTCTGACTGATCCAGTCCAGAAAACCGCGTTCCAGTTTGGACATTGCGCACTGTGGTTTGTATACCAGCGCGTTCTGATAGCGCATGCCGCCCTCCGCGCAGGGGCGCTGTACCAGCTTTGCCGCACACAGCAGCGGCTCCGGCAGCACCTCCTGCCAAAGATACGCGTTTGGCAGTCCTTGCAAAAGCTGAAGCTGGGTAAGTCGGTCTACGGTATAAAGACCGTTTCTGTTGTCTGTTTCCGGGTAAAAGGTATCCCGATGCAAAAGTTCGGGATAGGTGTGCAGTTCCGCTTTTGAGATCTGTGGGTTTCCTGCCAGCGGATGCCTTTGGGAGAGGACGATTTGG
Organism: uncultured Clostridia bacterium; assembly: GCA_946011705.1. Classification (GTDB taxonomy): domain Bacteria; phylum Bacillota; class Clostridia; order Oscillospirales; family Oscillospiraceae; genus Faecousia. The sequence continues at coordinate 4,584 of CAMGCA010000168.1, forward strand.
TATTCCTCCCGGTTCAGAAGCCGCAGGGAAAGCTTCCGAGTCTGGGCCTGCTCGGAAAAATAATCTTGATACACGAAGCTGTAGCGAATCACAGCCACTTCCACCAGTCCGCAGCTCAGCATATCCAAAGCCTGACGGGGGTGACATTCCCGGATCACGGCATCTATGCCCTGTTCCGACGTGCAGCCGCACAGATACTGCTTTGTGAGTTCCAGAAAGCAATAGGATCTAGGCAGGCACACGCGAAAACGGTTGGGCTGGGCATTGTTCGGTCCCAGCCGTTCCACAAATTCCGCTTCCCGGAGAATGTTTCGGGCATGGGACAGGAACTGCTCCCCTTTCTGCGTGGGACGGACGCCCTTTCGGGTGCGCTCAAAGATCGGAAAGCCCAAAGCGGCCTCCGTATCCCGCAGGATACGGCTCAGGTTGGG
>CAMGCA010000169.1 GCA_946011705.1 uncultured Clostridia bacterium
TGGTGTTGTGTCGACTCAAGGATTGCTTTGGCTTTTTTTATTCCAGGAGGAGCGTTATTGCCGTGTAGGATAATGTACATATAGCTGCCCAGTCTCCGCCAACCTTCCCACGAAAGGTCAGAATCAGCGTCAGCACCGTAAAGATCAAGCTCACTGCTCCGCAAAGCAGCCACATCAGAAGCCAAGCTCCTCCCCTACCAGCACGAACTTGATGCGTCCGGCAGGGCGGCAGTTGCGGGTAATCAGGATCTGATTGCAGATGCAGTCCTCGCTCTTGCAGTCAGCACAGGAGCCGGTAACCTCACAGGGGGTCTTGAAGGGGAACCGCTGCTTATTCATGGGGGCGGCAACGGTTCTGGCCCGGGTCACGGCATCGTCCAGCGTGTCGCAGACCTTGTTCATGCCGGCAATGACCAGAACGGTTTCCGGGCCGTACACAATGGCTGCCACCCGGTTTCCGGTGCCGTCGATGTTGACCATTTCACCGTCCAGACTCAGGGCGTTGGCGCCGGACAGGAACACGTCCGCCGTCAGACAGCGCTTCAAAAGCTGATTGCGCTCCTCGGCGGTTTTTGCGGAATCCCGGTCAATGGCGGCGTAATTTCCGGTCTTCACCGCATCAATCAGGCCGATCTGCTGGGCGGACAGTGCGCCGCCCCAGCCCACGCTGGCCCCCTCCGGGATCAGCTCCAAAGCCTTCGCCAGAGCGGAAGCCGCATCCGGGCAGTAGAAGGCGTCAAAATGACGGCTTTTCAGGTTTTTGGCCAGAATCTGCCCACGCTTTTCATAGTATTTTTTCATCTGTTCTGTCATAAGTAGTCCTCCTATTAGAAGATTCTTCCCGCGCAGTCAATGATCCGCTGGATTTCGGCGTCCGTGTGGGCATTGCACAGGAACATGGCCTCGAACTGGCTGGGGGCGGCGTAAATCCCATTCTCCAGCAGGCCCAGATACCAGCGGCGGAACCGGGTGAGGTCAGAAGATCGGGCCGCGTCATAGCCGGTGACAGGGTTTTCCGTAAAGAACACTGTCAGCAGAGATCCCACCCGGTTCACCTGGATGCCGGACAGTGCCTGCTTCAGGCCCTTTTCCAGCATGGCGCCCCGCCGATCCAGATTCTCATAGATTTCCGGCGCGGATTTGAGAATCCGCAGCTGGGCCAGGCCCGCCGCCATGGCAACGGGGTTGCCGGACAGGGTGCCTGCCTGGTAGACGGGGCCAAGGGGAGCCACCTGCTCCATCAGCTTCCGGCTGCCGCCGTAGGCGCCCACCGGCATACCGCCGCCGATGATTTTTCCGTAGGTTACAAGGTCGGCCCGAACACCATAGTATTCCTGGGCGCCGCCGGGAGCCAGCCGGAAACCGGTAATCACTTCATCAAAAATTAACAGCGTCCCATTTTCATCGCAAAGCCTGCGCAGTCCCTGCAGGAAACCCGGCTGAGGCGGAACCACGCCCATGTTGGCGGCTACCGGCTCCACGATCACCGCCGCCACCTGTCCGGGATTGGCCTTCAGCAGTACTTCCACGCTGCCCAGATCATTATAGCTTGCCGTCAGCGTATCCCCGGCAATTTCCGCGGGAACACCTGCAGAATCCGGTGCGCCGCCGGTCAGCGCGCCGGAACCGGCTTTCACCAGCATGGCATCCGTATGGCCGTGATAGCAGCCGGCAAATTTGATAATCTTGCTGCGGCCCGTTGCGCCCCGGGCAAGACGCAGCGCAGACATAACCGCTTCCGTGCCGGAGTTGACCATACGCACCATCTCGATGCCGGTCATGTCACACACCAGCTCTGCCATATCCACCTCTGCCGCCGTAGGCGCGCCGAAGCTCAGGCCCTTGCGGATGGCTTCACCCACGGCCTGCTCCACCGCTTCACAGCAGTGGCCCAGAATCAGCGGCCCCCAGGAGCCAATGAGGTCAATGTATTCCTTGCCGTCCACGTCCCATACGTGGCTGCCAAGGCCCCGATCCAGAAAACGGGGGTAGGTGCCCACACTGCGGCAGGCCCGCACAGGAGAATTCACACCGCCGGGCATGACCTTCTGGGCTTTTTCAAACAGCTGTTCCGAACGTGTCATCAGCCCAGCTCCCCCTGTTTCATGGCCTGCGCCAGCTCCTTGGCATAATAGGTAATGAGAATGTCCGCACCGGCACGGAAAATGGACAGAGCACTTTCGCACATAACCCGGTGCTCATCGATAAGACCGGCCTTGCCTGCCGCCTTGATCATGGCATACTCACCGCTGACGGAGTAGGCCGCCATGGGAAGATCAAAGGCATCCGAGCACTCCCGAATAATGTCAAGGTAGCTCAGCGCGGGCTTGACCATCAGAATATCCGCGCCCTCTTCCACATCCAGCGTACACTCCTTCATGGCTTCCCGGCGGTTGTGGGGATCCATCTGGTAGCCCCGGCGGTCTCCGAAGGCAGGAGCGGAACCGGCAGCGTCCCGGAAGGGGCCGTAGAAAGCGGAGGCATACTTGGCGGAATAGGACATGATGGGCACATTTTTGAAGCCATTTTCATCCAGCGCATTCCGGATGGCGGCAATCCGCCCGTCCATCATATCGGAGGGAGCAACCTTGTCCGCGCCAGCCTGGGCGTGGGAAAGCGCGATTTTTGCCAGTAAGCGCAGCGTCTCGTCGTTGTCCACTTCGTGGTCATGGAGAATGCCGCAATGTCCGTGATCTGTGTACTCGCACATACACACGTCGGTGATCACATAGCAGTCGGGGTACTTTTCCTTGATGGCCCGGATACCCTGCTGCACCACACCGTAGGGATCCCAGGCGGAGGAGCCGCAGGCGTCCTTATGAGCGGGAATGCCGAAAAGCAGAACCCGCTTGACACCGGCTGCCATACATTCCTCGATTTCCTCACAGACCCGGTCGGGTGAGTAGCGCCACTGGCCGTCCAGAGAGGGAATGGGTTCCCGGATGTTCTCCCCCTCGATGAGAAACAGGGGGTAAATCAGGCTGTCCGGAGATACCCGGGTCTCCCGCACCATACGGCGCAGGGTGTCGCAGGTGCGAAGCCTGCGGGGACGAATGGTTAAGTCCATGTTAACACACTCCTTTGATACACTCGATCAGAGATTCCATGGTGGCTTTCTCGGCAATTTTTACAGGAATCCCGTATTTTTCGGCTTCCGCCGCGGTCTGCTTTCCAATACAGCAGCCGATGATTCTTGAATAGTCTGTATCCGGAAGACTCCGCACAAAGCCCCGGACTGTGGACGCACTGGTGAAGGTGACGATGGCACCGGATTCAACCAGTTCCTTTACCGGCTTAGAATTGGGGGCTTCGTAAACCGTATCATAGCAGGCAATGTCCGCATACGGAATGCCTTTTTTTGCAAACAGTCTGGGCACAGCATTGCTTCCCTCGCTGGCGCGGCACAGCAGCACCGGGCCTTCCACCTGCGCCATAGCCTGCGCAAGGTGGTCAGAATCGTAGGTTTCCGGCACCAGATCGGCGAAAACACCGAATTTCTCCAGTTCTCCCGCAGTTTTGGGGCCGATGGCGGCGATTTTCAGATTCCACAGCGCCCTTGCGTCCTTATGCTGCTTCCGCAAATGCCGGAAGAAGATTTCCGGGCCGGCGGGACTGGTAAATACCAGGAAACGGTAGTCATTCAGCCTGCCGATTGCCTCATCCAGTTCCGGGTTATTCACCCGTTCCACGGTACGGATGCAGGGATAGGCCGTGACACTGGCGCCCAGCGCGCTGAGCTCCCCGCACAGGGAGCCGTTTCGCTCCGCCGGACGGGTGACAATAATCTCCCGCCCCTTCAAGGGCAGGTTATCAAACCAGTCAAAGCTGTCTGACAGCCCGCACACCCTGCCCACCACGATGATGGCTGGGCTGACGATTTTGGCGTCCTTCGCGGCCTTCGGAAGTTCTGCCAGCGTGGAAATCACCTTGCGCTGACGGGGCAGGGTTCCCCGCTCGATGACGGCGGCGGGCATATCCGCGGCCATGCCGGAATCCAGCAGTCCCTTGCAGATCATGGGCAGGGCTGTGACTCCCATCAGAAACACCAGCGTTCCGTTCGTCCGCCGCAGAGCGTCAAAGTCGATCTTCAGCTCCGAGCCAGCCTTGGCGTGGCCGGTGATGATATGGACGGAGGAGCAGTAATCCCGATGGGTCACCGGAATTCCGGCGTAGGCAGGCACGGACAGGGCGGAAGTCACGCCGGGGACTTCCTCAAAGGGAATTCCGTTTTCCTTCAGCAGCTCCAGCTCCTCGCCGCCTCTGCCGAACAGGAAGGGGTCGCCGCCCTTCAAACGAACCACACGCTTGCCCTCCAGCGCCTTTTCCAGCAGGATCTGATTGATGCGGTGCTGGGGCACGGGATGGTTGCTGGCCTGCTTGCCCACGTCAATTTTCTCAGCGTTTTCCGGCATCAGCCCCAGAATCTCCGGGCCGACCAGACGGTCAAACACGACAACTTCCGCCCGGGCAATGGCTTCCAATCCCTTCCGGGTCAGAAGGCCCGGGTCACCGGGGCCTGCGCCCACTAAAATCACATTTCCAGTGCGCATTGGCACTCCCCCTCTTTCAAAATCCGGGCAAGGGTGCTGCCCAGTGTTTCCGCTTCAGTGACACCACCGGAAATGCTGCCCTTTCGTTGAATCCGCTCATCCTCGCTGACGTAGAAGCCTGTCAGCGTCAGTTTTTCCCCATCTACTACCGCATGTGCCGCTACGGGAGAGCTGCATCCGCCGTCCAGCGCCCGCACAAAGGCTCGCTCCGCCTTTGCGCAGCAGGCGGTTTTTTCATCCTGTACCAAGCGAAGGCACTGGGTATCCATACCCCGTCGGGTCTGCACCACCAGAATGCCCTGCCCGGCAGCGGGAAGAATCTCTTCTGTCGTAAAATAGCGGCTGATGCGTCCTTCCAGTCCCAGCCGTTTCAGTCCCGCCGCCGCCAGCACCAGCGCGGAAAACTGCCCCGCTTCCAGCTTGGCCAGGCGGGTCTGAACATTGCCCCGCACCGGT
>CAMGCA010000170.1 GCA_946011705.1 uncultured Clostridia bacterium
CGGGCTGTGGCGTCCCGTGGCCGGCGGGCGGCCCATGGCGTTGGCTGCAAAGCGGGCGGGGATCAAAACGCTGTTTGTCCCGGCGGAAAACGCGGCGGAAGCTACCCTGGCCCGTGGCCCTGCCATTATCCCCGTGACCACTATCCGTCAGCTTGCCGATGGATTGAACGGGGAGCGGGAGTTTACAGAGCAGCCCCCATGGATGCCGGGGGGGAATTCTGCGCCGGAGCTGGACTTTAAGGACGTTCTTGGGCAGGAGAACGTAAAGCGGGCCTTGGAGGTTGCCGCCGCGGGCAGTCACAATGTGCTGCTCATCGGCCCTCCCGGCTCCGGAAAAAGTATGCTCAGCAAGCGCCTGCCGTCTATCCTGCCGGATATGACCTGGGAGGAAGCCCTGGAGGTCAGCCAGATTTACTCCGTTATGGGACTGCTCACCGCGAAGCAGCCCCTGCTTACCAGACGGCCCTTCCGCTCGCCCCACCACACCATCTCCAACGCGGGCCTTGCCGGCGGCGGCACCAATCCCCGTCCCGGTGAAATTTCCATGGCCCACAAGGGCGTGCTGTTTCTGGACGAAATGCCGGAATTCCGGAAGGATACCCTGGACCTGATGCGCCAGCCTTTGGAAGACGGGAAAGTGACCATTTCCCGGGTCTCCGGGGCGGTGACCTACCCAGCGGAATTCATGCTGGTGTGCGCCATGAACCCCTGCAAATGCGGCTGGTATGGCGATCCATCCGACCGGTGCCGGTGCTCGGAGCGGGAGGTGGAGAGCTACCGCAGCCGCATTTCCGGCCCGTTGCTGGACAGAATCGACATTGTAGTAGAGGTTCCGGCAGTGCATTTTGAGGAACTGCGCGCAAGAGCCGAAGCGGAGCCGTCCTCTGCCATCAAGCAGCGAGTGGACAAGGCAAGACAGATCCAGAATCAGCGGGGCTTGTGCAACGCCAGGATGGGCCCGGATGCCATGCGCCGGTACTGCGCCCTCAGCGAAGAAAGCGCGGGCCTTATGAAGAACGCCTTCGAGGTCATGGGTCTCACCGCCAGAAGCTACGACCGCATCCTGCGGGTAGCCCGCACAGTAGCCGACCTGGACGGCAGCGAAGAAATCCAGCCCCAACACATCGCCGAGGCCATCCAGTACCGGGCAGTGAACCTTGGCAATCGATAAAACAAAAGAGGTAACAGAATGAAAGAAATCTTCTTGTTAAAGTTGGGCGAAATCGTCCTGAAGGGCGCCAATAAGCGCCAGTTTGAGGCCCGCCTGCGGCAGAATGTCCGCCGCCGGATGAAGCGCTACGGCAATTTTGACGTGTATATCATGCAGTCCACGGTCTACATTGAGCCCATGGACGAAATGGCGGACGTGGATGGAGCCTGGGAGGCCTGCCGCTCCATTTTCGGCGTGGTCAGTCTGTGCCGGTGCCGTCCCTGCGAGAAGGATGTGGACGCCATTTTTGAAGCCATTGAGAACTATCTGGGGGATGACTTAGACTGCGCACGGTCCTTCAAGGTGGAGTCCAAGCGCTCCGATAAGCGGTTCCCCATGACCTCCATTCAGCTGTCGCAGGAGATCGGCGGACGGCTGGCGGAGGCCCATCCCGGCGTTGAGGTGGATGTACACCATCCGGAGTACACCGTGTATGTGGAGGTTCGGGACTTTGCTGCCTATGTCCACGGCCCGGCTCAGCCTGGCGCTGGGGGCCTGCCCACCGGTGTGGGCGGCAGAGCCATGGTGCTGCTGTCCGGCGGCATCGACTCTCCTGTGGCGGCCTATATGATCGCCAAGCGGGGCGTGGAAATTGAAGCGGTACACTTCTTCTCCTATCCCTACACCTCTCAGCTGGCCAAGGACAAGGTGGTGGAGCTGGCCCGTCTGGTGACGAAGTATTCGGGAAAAATGACGGTGAATGTTGTATCTTTCACGGATATTCAGGAGGCCATCCGGGATAACTGCCCGGAGGAGTTCTTTACTCTGATCATGCGCCGGTTTATGATGGAGATTTCCCAGCGCATTGCGAAAAATGACGGCTGCGGCGCCCTGATCACCGGCGAGAATCTGGGCCAGGTAGCCTCTCAGACCATGGAGGCCATGACCGTCACCGGGGCGGTGGTGGACATTCCCATCTTTATGCCCCTGGTGGGCATGGACAAGGAGGAGATCATCACCATCGCCCGGAAGATTGGCACCATGGAAACCTCCATTCTGCCCTATGAGGACTGCTGCACCGTGTTTACCCCCAAGCATCCCAAGACCAAGCCAACCCTGGGCCAGGTGCTCCACGCGGAGGAAAAGCTGGACCGGGAAGCTCTCATCACCCGGGCGCTGGAAAATATCGAGAAGATCAAGGTGAATTACTATGATGACGAACCTGTGTTATGAGGTTCTGGAAAAGCTGAAAGGGAAGACCCTTGTCACTGCCGAAAGTCTCACCGGCGGAGGCATCGGGGCGGCCCTGACGGCAGTTCCCGGCAGCTCCGAGGTCTATAAGGGCGGCGTCATCTGCTACACCAACTGGGTCAAGGAGCATATTTTGGAGGTTCCCGCTGAAATACTGGAACGATACGGCGCGGTATCCACATGGACGGCGGGCTATATGCTCAATGTGCGAAAGCTGTTGCAGGCAGATGTGGCGGTATCCGTTACAGGCCTGGCAGGCCCCGGCGGTGACGAATTCGGACACCCTGTGGGAACAGTCTTCATCGGCTACGAGGATAACCACACATCGAAGGTGATCTACTGCCAGTTTTCCGGCAGCCGGGAGGAGATCCGAAACCAGACCATTGAAGCTGCCCTGCGGCTGATTCTGGACAACAACAAATAAAAAGAGCGGCGGTTCGCTTTGAACCGCCGCTTTCGCGTATTACTTATGCCGCTGTGGGGTCGTAGTTGACGATAATGTCCTTGCTTCTCAGGGCGGACACATCGGCAATGGCGTTGCCGAACACATTGACCTGCACCAGGCAGTAGCAGTCCTGCAAGGCATCAATGTTGGTAATCTGGTTGTAGTCCATGTAGACGTGGGTCAGATTCTGCATATTCCGCAGGCTGTCAATGCTGGTCAGGGAGTTGTAGGAGCCGTCGATGGTGGTCAGCGCGCAGCCATCGGGCCAGTCGGGCAGCTCCGAGATGGCATTGTTGCCGGAAAAATCAAAGCTCTGCAGCTTGGTAAGACCATTCAGCATGGTGATATCCGAAACGCTGTTGCTGGCAATGCCCAAGTTTTGAAGCGCAGTCAGGCCCGCAAGCTGGGAAACGCCGACGATCTTGTTGTTGTTCACAGAGAAATCCGTCAGTGCCGTCAGCTTGTCTACACCGTCCAGCGTGGTAATCTGGTTGTTGTCGGCGTTCAGCCGGGTAAGGCGGGTGCAGCTGCTCAGGGGAGCCAGGGTCGTCACCGCGTTGAAGCCGATGTTCAGCTTCACCAGCTTGTCCAGTCCACTGAGCTTACTGAGGTCGGTGACCGCGTTGTGCTGCAGGTCCAGCTCCGCCAGGGCGGGCATGGTGGCCAGCACATCCAGGTTCCGCAGGGTGTTGTCGTGAAGGTCAAGGTAAGTCAGGTTTTTCGCGTTTTCCAGCCCCGCGATGGTGCTCAGGGAGCACTCCGCCATGGTCAGGCTGGACAGGGAGGGCATAGTGGCCAGAATACTCAGTTCATCCACAGGGAAGGTGCTGCCGGTCAGATCCAGCACCACCAGCCGGGACAGGGTAGACAGGCTTTCCAGGGTGGGGATGGTCTGCTCCCGGATGGTCAGCTTGGTCAGGTTGGGCAGATACCGCAGGTCGGAGAAATCCTTCACGCCCTCCGGGGCGGTGAATTCGGTGATGCCCCACAAAGCATCCGTATTGACGGTGCTGGTGCTGCTGACGTGAATCAGCTCCCGCATGGCGGCTTCCATGGCGGGATCGGTAAACTCCACCTTCTCGATGACGCCGGTGACGGTATAGTCCAGAGCCGCCACGGAGCTGACCAGACCGTCCTTGTTGACGGCAATGGCGCGAACCTTTGTCTCCCCGGCGGGCAGGGAAATGCCGTCTTCATAAACAGAGCCGGCGATGGAAGGATACTCACCGTCCGTGGTGTAATACACGGTATCCGCGTCGGAAATCAGGTGCACGTCAATATCCTGACTAAAGAAGCCGGGCGCCTGATCTGCTGTGGGGGCGGCAGGACGCAGAGCTTCAATTTCCTGGGCAATGGCGGGATCGGAGATACTTCCCAGCATCTGCACCGCGTCCAGCAGCTTGTCCTGCTCCACATAGACCTTGCTCAGTGCGGTGTACAGCTCTACGGTGGGCTGGTCATGGATGGAGGTGGTGAGGGTCAGCTCGGCCTTGGTGTAGTTGCCCACCTTTTTATACTGATTTGCCAGCTCAATGGCCACGTTTTCGTCATGGCCGGAGAAGCTGTAGGCGGCGTCATAGAACCAGGAGGCCAGCCGGGAGTTGCCGTGCAGGGATTGGAATCGGGCCTGACCCAGCAGGGTATCCCGGGTAAAGGCCCGGGCAGAAATGAACAGGTACCAGAAAATGCTGGCAAGAATCAGAAGGCCCAGCATTAAAGATACCAGAAATCTGGTGGCTTTCTTCATAAAAATTGCTCCATTTCGAGAGAATCTCCAGCAATTATACATTATACGCCGAATAAAGTCAAGTATTCGTGAAAACGTTACAATTTCCTAACATTTCAGGTTTACATAACTGAAAGCCGCCGTGGAGAACCACGGCGGCGGGGATTATTCCTGCTCCAGCTTTTCTCTGCGCTTTTTGTACAGCTTCATGCTGAGTGACAGGGCGATAAAGCACAGTACGAAGGTGAATCCACCACTGATACCCGCAACCAGCACATAGTCCAGCGGCTCGGAAAGATAGGGATTGCTCACAGTGATGAGAATGCCCGCAGCCGCACCCGCCAGCAGACTGATGATCAGATTCGTCTTCCGGTTGGCTTTTAAGGGCGGAGGCCGGAGGCCGTGGGGGGGAGCGGCGCTG
>CAMGCA010000171.1 GCA_946011705.1 uncultured Clostridia bacterium
CTTGGGCACGATTCCCCGAATCTCGCCCCCGGAAATCACAGCGGCGCAGTTAAACATCCGGGCGCCCATCCGCGCAGGAAGGCCCACCACCGCCGTCACCGCCGGGCAGGCGGCGGAAGCGTCCAGAATCTCCCGCAAACCCTGTTTTACACCCTCATGCAGCGCTTCCTGAAAAAACAGATCCTGACAGGTATAGCCCGTCAGCGCCATTTCCGGGAACACCAGCAGGTCAACCTTCTGCTGATCTGCCTTTTTCAGGAAATCGCATATATCAGAAGCGTTCTTTTTCGTATCCCCTACCCTGACGGCAGGCACCGCGCAGGCAACTCTGACAAAATCCAGCACAACAATCCCTCCACTTGTCAATTTGCACTATCATAGCACATTCTTTCCGATTTGCAAAGAAAATATGAAGCGGACGGCGAAAATTCGCCGTCCGCATTTGTTGACGTGCTTCTCAACCTAACTCAGAGAAAGAAGAATTAAATTGGCAATTGACAATGAACAATTGACAATTGTGGTATCCCTTCGGGATGAATAAAAATAAGTAAAAAGCGAAAACCATTGGATTTTCCAAAGAAATCTTCCATTTGTGGTATTTAATTCGTCCCGCGGGGGCTCCTTAATTGTCAACTGTCAATTGTCAATTGTCAACTAAAGAGCAATTTTTCTGAGCAAAGCCAATATGGACATTTGTAACATTACAGTCCAGCCAGCGCTTTCAGCTCGTCGGCCAGATCGGTGCGCTCCCAGGGGCGGCCCTCCACGCCAAAGTGGCCGATGGCGGCAGTGGATGCATAGATGGGACGGCGCAGGTCAAGCTTACGAATAATGCCGGCAGGGGTCATATCGCAGGTTTTCCGCAGCAGCTGGGTCATCTTCTCATCGGAGATCACACCGGTGCTGTAGCTGTCCACCCGCAGGGACACAGGCTGTGCCACACCGATGGCGTAGGCCAGCTGCACCTGCACCTGGGTGGCAAGGCCCGCGGCCACCAGATTCTTCGCCATGTACCGGGCCATGTAGGCGGCGGAGCGGTCAACCTTGGTGGGGTCCTTGCCGGAAAAAGCGCCGCCGCCGTGGGAGAAGTAGCCGCCATAGGTGTCCACGATGATCTTCCGTCCGGTGAGACCAGTGTCGCCGTTGGGGCCGCCAATGACGAAATTGCCGGTGGGATTGATGTGAATATGGGCTACATCGGCGATATCAAAGCCGTAAGCCTTCAGAACCGGGGCGATTACGCCCTCCCGAATGTAGCGGCGCAGCTCCTCCATGGCGAAATCCGCGCTGTGCATGATGGAGACAACCACAGTATCGATGCCCACCACCTTGCCGTTTTCGTCAAATTCCACGGAGACCTGGGTCTTGCCGTCAGGACGCAGCAGGTCGTTGGAGTGAACGCACTGGGTCAGCCGATTGCACAGGGCACGGCTCAGAGCCACAGGCAGGGGCATCAGCTCCGGGGTCTGGGTGCAGGCACCACCGAACATCATGCCCTGATCGCCGGCGCCGCCCACCTCATCGTTGGTTCCCAGGGCAATGTCCGCGGACTGGGTATGGATGCGGCACTGAATCTCCACGGTGTCGGCATCGAAGCCATCGCCGGGATAGACGTAACCGATCTTACGGATGCCCTCCCGGGCAACTTCCTTGTAATCAACCGTCGCTTTTGTGGTAATTTCGCCGCAGATGATGCAGAAGTCCGTGGTCACCATGGTCTCACAGGCCACCCGGGAATTGGGATCCTGGGCAAGACAGGCATCCAGAATGGCGTCGGAGATGGAGTCAGCGACCTTGTCGGGGTGGCCGTTGGTGACACACTCGGAGGTAAACAGTCTTTTTTCCATAATAATTCCTTTCTCGCGCAAAAAGAGAATAAAAAATGCACACCGAAGATTCGATGTGCGCTGTATCGAACCCTCATCTTTCGTTTGCCGCCGGATTTGGCACCTTTTCCTTTCGGACAGGTTGCCGGGTTTCATCGGGCCGTTCCCTCCACCACTCTTGATAAGGCTTGTATGCAATTTTCGAAGCTATTATACACGTTTTTTCCAAAATGTCAACCTTTTTCTCACCGCACTTGACATTTTTCCTGTTTCATGATATGGTCTTCTCTCATAATCAGGCAAGGAGCAGCAATCATGCAACGGTTTTTTTCCAAACTGAAGATATCATCCTGCATCGTCGCTTTTCTCGCTTCGGCTTTGCAGGCCTTTGGAATGTACAATATTCATGCTCTGTCCGGCGTCACCGAAGGCGGCATATACGGTCTGATCCTGTTGCTACACCACTGGACGGGGTTATCCCCCGCTATTTCCAGCTTTGTGCTGAACGCCGGGTGCTACGCCCTTGGCTGGAAAACCCTGGGCCGTGAGTTTATCGGGTATTCTCTTGCAGCTGCCTGTGGTTACTCCGTGGGCTACGGAATCTGCGAACAGTTCCCTCCCCTTTGGCCGCAGATCGCCCAGATGCCTCTGCTGGCCGCTGTTGCCGGTGCGCTGTTCATCGGTGTCGGCGCGGGTCTGTGCGTCCGGGTGGGCGGCGCTACCAGCGGCGACGACGCTCTCGCCATGAGCCTGTCCCATGTGACACACATCCCCATCCAGTGGCTGTACCTCATCAGCGACCTGCTGGTGCTGGGGCTTTCCCTGAGTTATATCCCTCTGAAACGAATCGGGTATTCCCTGCTGACCGTCGTTCTGTCCGGTCAAATCATCGGATGGATTCAAAATATTCGTTTTCCCGGGAAAAACGGGCGCCTGTCGTAAGTGACAAGCGCCCGTTTCTTATGCTTCTTCTTGTTTGATGGCATCCCAGTTGGCCCGTCCGGTGCACTTGGCAAGGGCCAGCAGCTCCTGTGCCAGCTCGTCCGTCAGCTGACCGGGCTTTAACCGCCAGCGCCAGTTGAAGCCCACAGTTCCCGGCTGATTCATCCGGGCTTCGTTGCCCAGTCCCAGATGATCCTGAATGGGAATGATGCAATCCTTCGATACCGCGCGCATGGCCAGATGAATCAGAACCTTGTACATCTGCTTATCCGGGGTATGGTAGTCACCCAGATAGTCCCGCACCTGCTTTTTCCCGTCCTCGGCAAGGCCCGCGAACCAGCCGGCCACCGTCTCGTTGTCGTGGGTGCCGGTGTAAACCACGCAGTTGGCGTTGTAGTTGTGGGGCCAGTAGTCGTTGGAGGCACCCACGTCCGCGGGATCAATGGCAAATTGCAGCACCTTCATGTTGGGGCAGCCGCTGTCTTTCACCAGTTTCCGGACGCCATCGGTCATCAGGCCCAGATCCTCGGCGATGATGTTCACATTGCCCAGCTGCCAGCGGATGGCATTGAACAGATCCATGCCGGGGCCTTTCTCCCAGTGTCCAAATTTGGCGCTGTCCGCCCAGGCAGGGATGGAGAAATACTCGTCAAAGCCCCGGAAGTGGTCCACACGAACCACATCATAGAGCTTGAAGCTGTACCACATCCGGCTGCACCACCACTGGAAATTGGTGGCCCGGTGGTAGTCCCAGCGGTACAGAGGGTTCCCCCAGACCTGACCGTCGGCGGCAAAGGCATCCGGCGGGCACCCGGCGATGGCAGTCGGCGCATTGTGCTCGTCCAGCTGGAACAGCTCTGGATGCGCCCACACGTCCGCGCCGTCGGGAGAGACATAGATAGGAATGTCGCCCACGATCTGGATATGCTTGCTGTTGGCATAGGCCTTCAGCTTTGTCCACTGCTCATCGAACTTGAACTGGAGATACTTCTGGAACTCCACATCGAAGTACAGCTCCCGGTTGTAGTAATCCATGGCGAAGCCCCAGTGCATCCGGATATCCTCGGGCCACTCCCGGAAGGAGGCATCGCCAAAATAGCTCTTCAGGGACATGAACAGGGCAAAATCGTCCAGCCACCAGGCATTACTGGCACTGAATCTGCGGAAATCCGCATTTTTCGATATATCGCTGCGCTCATAGGCCTTGTGTAGAAGCTTGTGCCGGTTTTCGCTGAGCTTGTCAAAATCCACCTTGGCGGGATTGGTTCCGAAATCCACGGCATCGCACTCCTCCCGGGTCAGAACCCCCTCCGCAATCAGCGCGTCAAAGCTGATCATGTAGGGATTCCCGGCAAAAGCGGAATAGGCCTGATAGGGGGAATCGTCGGACGCGCCGTGAGAGGTTGCACCAAGGGGCAGAATCTGCCAGTAGCGCTGACCGGCTTTTTCAAGCCAGTCCACGAAATCATAAGCCGCCTGGTCAAAGCAGCCGATGCCATACCTGGAGGGCAGGCTGGTGACAGACAGCAGGACACCCGCATAACGGTTCATAAAAAAGCTCCTCACATTTCCAGTATCGCACCCCCGGCAAAGCGGCGGCGCGGCCCGTTTCCATATTCGTCTGACGAAATTGGAAACGTTTCTTTTCCCTGTAAGTATAGTACGTTTTGCGGATTTCGTCAACAACTTGCTCGCCGGGAAACACGAATTATCAATTCTTCCAAATTTCGTTCGCGTATTTTAGCAAAAACAACGGCAATCTACCGTTTTCCCCCGGTTATTGTCCGTCCGTATTTCTTGACATGGGCGTAACACAATGGTAGAATTATGATAATACTATCCGGGAAAGCAGGTGATACCGATGGCAGTCAGAGAAGTAACCTACATCTCCATCTTAATCCGCATTCTTGCCGCCTTTGCGCTGGGCGGCATCATTGGCATGGAGCGGGGCATGAAAAACCGACCGGCTGGCCTGCGGACGTATATGCTGGTCTGCGTCGGATCCTGCCTGATTATGCTGACAAACCAGTATATCTATCAGGTGTTTGATACCGGCGACCCGGTGCGGATGGGCGCGCAGGTGGTCAGCGGCATCGGCTTTCTGGGGGCCGGCAGCATCATGACCGGGGGAAAGCGGGAGGGGCGGGGGCTTACTACCGCGGCGGGGCGGTGGTCGGCGGCCTGGCGCGGGCGGGCGGGGGGCGTGG
>CAMGCA010000172.1 GCA_946011705.1 uncultured Clostridia bacterium
GGGCCTGCACCTTGTCCCCCCGGAACACGGTGTCCATGTCAATAAGCCCCATGCCCGCAATTTCTGTCACTCCGGCGGCTTCCACCTGATCAGGGTCGGCAACACTGGCACCCAGCATCTGGTAGCCGCCGCAGATGCCCATGACCAGGGTTCCGGCGGAAGCGGCTTTCTGAATGGCCGCCTCCAGACCGCACTGGCGCAGCCACAGAAGATCGGCAATGGTGCTCTTGGTGCCCGGCAGCAGAATGAGGTCGGGATCGTGGAGATCTTCCACAGAGGTGACATACCGCACGGATACGTTGCCGTAGCGCTCAAAGGGGGCAAAATCGGTAAAATTGGAAATTCTGGGCACACGAATGACAGCAATATCCAGCAATTTCCGCTGGGTATCCCGGCAGAACCGCTCGGACAAGCTGTCCTCGTCGTCGATGTCCACATGGACGTAAGGAATGACCCCCGCCACAGGCACGCCGCAGAGGTTTTCCAGCGTTTTCAGACCCGGCTCCAGGATCGCCTTATCCCCCCGGAATTTATTGATGACCGTACCCTTGATTCTGGCCCGCTCGTCTTCTTCCAGCAGGGCCACGGTACCGTAGAGCTGGGCGAACACGCCGCCCCGGTCAATGTCCCCCACCAGCAGCACGGGAGCATCCACCAGTTTGGCAAAGCCCATATTGACAATATCTTCCTCTTTCAGGTTGATCTCGGCGGGACTGCCCGCGCCCTCGATGACGATGACGTCATACTGGGAAGCCAGAGAATCGTAGGCCTTCATGACCTCCGGCACAAACTCCCGCTTGCGGCGGTAATACTCCATGGCCCGCATATTGCCCTTGACCTGACCGTTTACGATGACCTGACTGCCCACATCGGTGGTGGGCTTGAGCAGAATGGGATTCATGCGCACGTCCGGGGCGATGCCCGCGGCCTCCGCCTGCACCACCTGTGCCCGGCCCATTTCCCCGCCGTCTGCGGTAATGAAGGAGTTCAGAGCCATGTTCTGGCTCTTGAAGGGGGCCACCCGGTAGCCGTCCTGTTTGAAAATCCGGCAAAGCCCGGCGCACAGCAGGCTCTTGCCCGCGTTGGACATGGTGCCCTGAATCATAATATTTTTCGCCATGGTTACGCCCCCTTTAGAATTTTGTCGATAGCAGCAATCAGCATTTCATTTTCCTCATGCCGCCGCACAGCAACGCGATACCAGCCGGCGGTGAGGCCGGGGTAGTTGTCGCAGTTTCGGATGGCGATGCCTTTTTCTTTTAATCTCTGGTGCAAATCTGTCGGCCCCTGGAACAGCAGGTAGTTCACACTGGAAGGACACACCCGGAAGCCGAAGTCTTTCAGCTTTCTTTGCAGCCAGGGGCGTTCGACCCCAATCAGGTCTTTCGTCTTTTGCAGAAACCCACTTTCTTTCAGCGCGGCAACGCCTGCCGCCTGGGCAAGGCTGGACACATTCCAGGGCTGGACTTCCTGGGCCATAGCCTTTAGAAGTTCCCCATCGGAGCACAGGCTGTAGCCCAGCCGGATACCCGCCATGCCGTAGCTTTTGGTAAAGGCTTTCAAAAGGAACAGGTTGGGACAGTCCCGTAGGTACGCTTTCATGCTGACCCCATCGTCGGACAAATCCAGAAAACACTCGTCTATAAACAACTTAATGTGAGCTTCTTTGCAAAAATCCAGTATTTTTTTCAAAAGTTCCGGTGGGATCAATGCTCCGGTAGGGTTATTGGGATTGCACAGGAACACCGCCTCCGGGGTGGTGTCCTCCAGATGGTAAAGAAAGTGTTCATCCAGCCGGAAATCATTATCCGGGGTCAGATAGTAATGCTTTACCCTGCATCCAACCCGCGCAAGGCCCAGGGAATACTCGGAAAAGGTGGGCGCCAGCTCCAGCGCGGTTTTGGGGTGAACCGCAGCGCAGTAGGCGTAGATCAGTTCTGCCGCGCCGCTGCCGCAGAGGATGCAGTTTTTGTCCACACCCTCAAAATCCGCGATGGCGTCCACGAGAGAGCGACAGTAGGGGTCGGGGTAGCGGTGCATCTCCGGCAGGGCCTCCCGCACCGCCTGAATGACCCCCTCCGGCGTGCCGAAGGGGTTGGTATTTGCGGAAAAATCCAGCGTGACGCCGCCGCCGTAAATATCCCCCCCGTGGGGGTTCGTGATTCCGTAGAGCATAGGGTTCTCCTTAATGCGGATTTAGAGTTGAGATGTTCGGGAAATGCAGAAACGCACCCCATTTGTCATTTCGACCCAGCGAAGCGAGTGGAGGAATCTTCTGCATTACCAATTGCGGGAACGTCAAAGGAAAACCGAACAGGAAAGATTCCTCCATTCCGCTGCGCTCCAGTCGGAATGACATACGTTTTTTCTATTTTGACGTTTTCAAACCCTGATTCGCATCCTTAGAAAAGGATGAATAATTTTACCGCGCAGAAGACCAGCAGGCCCAAAAACGCCGTGCCGTAGAGCAGGCGGCAGGCCAATGGAATGTCCTCAGGGACGATCTGGCGGATTGGGTCGCCGATGAACTTCTTTTTATGCAGGACGCCGTGATACCAGGCATCCCCCGCCAGCCGCAGGCCCAGCAGCCCGGCGCAGACGGACTCGGTCTGGGCGGAGTTGGGGCTCCTGTGGTTCTAGCGCTCACCCTGGAAGCTTAACCAGCCGTTTTTTACGTCCATGCCCAGGAGCCCCCCCGCCGCAAGCATCAGAAAAGCGGAAATCCGGGCGGGGATGTAGTTGAAAACATCGTCCATTTTGGCTGGGACAAGGCCCACATTTTTATAGGGCATTTCCACATAACCCAGCATGGAGTCCATGGTGTTGACCGCCTTGTAGAAAAAGCCCAAAGGCGCGCCGCCGATGGCAAGAAACAGCATGGGGGCCAGAATACCGTCGGAGGTATTCTCCGCCACGGTCTCCACCGCCGCACGAGTCACCCCCGCTTCGTCCAGATACTGGGTGTCCCGGCCCACTATCATGGAAACCGCATACCGGGCCTTGCTTAAGTCCCCGGTTTGAAGCGCCTGATAGACCTTCATGCTCTCTGTCCGCAGGGATTTTGTGGCCAAAATCTGGGCGCACAGGATGGTTTCCAGAAGCAAACCCAGCCAGCAGTTTGCGCCGTAGGCAAGATGCAGAACCAGCAGCGGAATACCAGCGCTGACGGTGACCACGATCAGCCACACGGCGGCTCCGGCAAAATTTTCTCCCCGGACGGTCTTGGGGAACATCTTCCGCATTCCCTTCTCGGTTACATCAATCAGCTTGCCGATGTACACCACCGGGTGGGGAATACCGTGAGGATCGCCGATCAATAAATCAAGGCAAAAGCCCAGAATCAGGGCGTAGAGTGACCACATTCTCGGTTTCCTCCCTGCATGGTAAAGATAAAAATGGGGTTCTGACCCATCATCAGGTGGTACGGCCCCGCCTTCCGGTCCCTGGCCACGGTCATGGACACCACCTCAGTAAAGGCAAAGGGAATGGCCTTCATGCACTGGGTCAGCTCCGCAATGGATTCCAGCGTCACGGCGGTGGCAACAATCCGGGCGTTGGGATTTTTCCCCAGAATTTCTTCCAGAATCTGCCGCATATTCCCCGCACTGCCGCCGATGAACACATGGGTGGGAGCGGGCAACTCCCGGCAAACCTCCGGGGCAAGGCCCGGCACGACGGTCAGGTTTTCAAGGCCAAAACGGCGGGTATTCTCCCGCAGCAGTTCCACTGCAACATCCTTCCGCTCGATGGCGTAAACCTCGCCACCGGTTGCTTTCAGAGCCATTTCGATGGCAACGCTGCCGCTGCCCGCGCCTACGTCCCAGCAAATGGCGTGCTCGGTCAGGGCCA
Organism: uncultured Clostridia bacterium; assembly: GCA_946011705.1. Classification (GTDB taxonomy): domain Bacteria; phylum Bacillota; class Clostridia; order Oscillospirales; family Oscillospiraceae; genus Faecousia. Next base: position 3,850 of record CAMGCA010000172.1, read on the forward strand.
GCTTGCTTAGGCACACGCTGCGCACCTCGCTTTTGGTCATGGGCACGGACTCGGTTCTTTGGAAGGCCTCGTCCGGCAGACCATGGGTCATCACCGGGTCGGCATCGGGGTTCTCAATGAGGGCCACGCTGAGACTGTCGAAGGTTTTTTCTGCCAATTCGGCGGCAGTTCCAATGGTAATCCGCTCCTGTGGGTAGCTTAAATTCTCGCCTGCGCTGATTTTCACGCCACCAAGGCCCGCTTCCGTCAGTTGCTTGCAGAGCAGGCCCATACCGTTTTCGCCGCCCACCAGAATAAATACCCGGCGGTACTTTTTGATATCCGGCACAATGTCGTGCTCCCGGCCGTGCAGGCTCACCGGGCGCACATCCTCATAGGAGGTGCCCAGCCGGGCGCACAGATAAACAAGGGAGCTAAGGCCCGGCAGCACGGTGACTTCGCAGTCCGAAAGCAACGGCAACAGCTTTTTGGTGCCGCTGAAAAAGCCCACATCTCCGGACATTGCCACCGCAAAGCGGCTATATTCCGGGTGGTTTTGGATATATTCCGCAATTTTTTTCGGGGATACCGCGTCAAACACGGTCTGCCCCGGACGCAAAGCTGCTTCCAGCATCCGTTTTGCGCCGATCAGGCAGTCCGCTTCTTCCAAAGCGCGGCGCACTTCCAGCGTCATGGCCTCCCGGCTGCCGGGGCCGATGCCCACGATGGTAACTTTCGGTTTCCGGTGAAGGTCAAATTCCCGGCACAACAAGTCGATGGTTTCGGGCAATGTCAGCCCCTCCCGCTGGGGCGGGCGGCCGATGACCACCAGCGTGGCCCCGGCGGCATGGGCGGCAGTGACCTTCTCGTCAAAGCCCCCGGCAGTTCCGGAATCCTTGGTGACGAGGTACCTTGCCCCAACGCATTTCAGCATGGCAACGTTCATTTCAAAGGAAAACGGCCCCTGCATGGCGAGGATGTGGGCGGGTTTCAGCCCGGCGCTCTGGCACAGGCGGAGAGATTCCTCCATGGGGAGCACCCGGGCGTAGACCCGGTCCGCAAAGTTGTCATTGCCGGAATCTTTTGCAAGATCCTTGGAACCGGTGGTGAGGAGGTTCGGGCCGACCGAGCCGGTCCGCGAGTG
>CAMGCA010000173.1 GCA_946011705.1 uncultured Clostridia bacterium
CAAACCGCCTCCCGCTAGCCGGCGGAAAATGCGCCCGGCTGCTGCTGCCGCCCCCCGGCCAGTTCCTCATCGGAAACCCGAATGGTCAGCTCCGGGGGGAGCGCCGTCTCGTATCCCCGGCAAAGCCGTTCCAGATCGGGATAGCGGTTGTCAAATTCCACGGGTATCCCGCCGAGCAGGCAATTAACCATGTTTTCCACCCTCCTGAAATATCAGCCTGATCTTCCGCCAGAAGGCGTGCTGATTCAGAAGCATCATCGACAGCACTCGCCGCACCCAGAATACGGGCAGCAAAATAGGCACTTTCTCCAGAATCGGATAGAGCCGCTTCATCTCGGACAGGGGGCGGAACAGTCGGGGAATCCCGTATGCCCACAGAAGGGCGATGGGATTTCGGTGCTTCTCCCGCAGCCGCTCCATGCGCTGCCGGGTCCTCGTTTCCATAGAACCGTATGTACCCGCCTCGCAAACCGCCTGTGCCAGAGGACGCAAATCCTCCCCAATGGCCTGCCCGGTTTCAAACCAGCAGCGGGACAGCTCCCGCACCTGACGCGCCAAATCCAAAAGTCCCAGCGTGTTCAGTTCCCGTTTCAGGTACTCCCTGTCCATGTCCGGCAGGCACCGGGCATAGACGGTGTTATCCAGAATGGTGCGAATTCCGCTGCCCCCGTCGGACAGGTGTTTGCTCAGATGCACCAGATAAAACAGGTACTCATCCTCCGGGCGCAGCCGGAACAGCCGGGGATTGCCCTCCACAGGCAGCGCCTTCTCCCAGACGTCGGCATAATAGCTCCCATGCTCGTCGATATCCGGCAGAAGGGCGGTGTGCCGCTCCAGCACCATATAGGGCGGTTTCAGGTACATCGTGTGGTGAAAGAGGACCTCTTCTCTGCGGTAGCCCCGGCGGAGAATGAGCTCCTCCGCGGCAGCCGCGTCCGCCGGATGAATCAGCATATCCAGATCCGACATCTGCCGGTCGCCCAAATCCGGGTACTGCTCTTTCAGCCAGCACCCCTTCACTGGCAGCACATCAATCCCTGCCCGGGTCAGTGCTTCTGTCAGCTCGTCCCGCTCCTGCAGCTGGACAATGCTCTGGGCCAGGAGCTGGTTGGCCCGGTTTTCCCACCCTTTCCACACCGGGTCTTCACAGTGGGGCAGCAGCTGGGCAAGCCCCCGGAAGACCAGCGCCTCTACAGAGTGGCTTTTGGAATAGTCAAACAGCTCCCCCAGGGACAGTCCCTCCGGAATGGGAGGAACCGGACGCTCCCACATCACCGCCCGAATCAGGGATATGATATAATCGTCTGTTCGCGTCATAGCGTTCACAAGTTCCTTCCTTCAGCCGCGGTTCCGGTGCGCCTTCCTTGCCGGACCAACGCAATTCGCAAATTCTGCCCGGGTTTTGTCCCATTATAACGAATTCTTTTCGCAAAATCAAGATGTTTGGGCCAGGGCGCTCTTTGTCGGCTTCACTCGCGCGGGAAAATGTCGGCCAGACCACGTGCGGCAGGCAGTCATTTTGGGGTTTGGAGTAGAACATATGGTCTTTTCCAGGTTGATTTTCCTGTACGGCTTCTTTTCCCTGCCCCTGCTGGGATACAGCCTGTGCAGGACCCAGCGGGCGCAGAATACGGTGCTGCTGGTCTTCTCCCTGATCTTCTACGCCTGGGGCGAACCAAAATATGTGTTGCTTCTCATGTTTATGGCGCTGACCTCCTGGTTCTGCGCCCTGCGGGTGGAAGCGGCGGAGGGCAAACACAGGCGGCTCTGGGTGGCCGCGGCCGCGGCCATCGATATCGCGCTCATCGGCTGGTTCAAGTACGCCGGGCTGGTGTGCGGCATATTCGGCGATGTGCCCGCCTTCGTCAAGAACATCGCCCTGCCTATCGGCATCTCCTTCTACACCTTCCAGCTGCTGACCTATGTGGTGGACGTGTACCGTGGGGAAGCCCAGGCGCAGAAAAGCTACGCGAATGTGCTGCTCTACGCCGCCCTGTTCCACCAGTGCATCGCCGGCCCCATCGTCCGCTACAAAACCATCGATCAGGAGCTGTTCAGCGGTCAGCCGCGGCATGTCTACGCCATCGACTACCGCAAATACTGGCGCTACGGTATGGCGGAATTTGTGGACAAATACGATATTGACGATGTGATCGTCGCGCCCTACCTCATCGCCACCCAGGCTATGGACGGTAACGATATGTTCCGGTCTCAGATGCACTAAAAAACGCTGTCATTGCTTTTTCACAATGACAGCGTTATTCATCGGGTTTTCTACCATCAAATCTTCAAAAGATACTCCTTCAGATGTGTGCGCGATACAATCGCCATCACGACAAAGGAAATACCCACGGTGACCACGAAATGCAAAACGCATATCTGCGAATAGTTCAGCGGAAGCGCCGGAAGATCGATACGGAGTATCTGCTCATAAATCCAGCCGTGCACCGGGAATACGCCTACACTCAGCATGGCAATTCCAGAGGCGATTGTTTTCCCCTTTTTCGCCGCCCGCTGCGAGAACCTCAGTGCCAGCGAAAAGACTACCGTGACAATCAGAATCATGCTAACGCTGTCGTAGAAGCACTCAACGCAGCCATTGTCAATGAGTTCTGTTCCCGCGAAAGCCTGATAGGACACCAGAACGGGATATACCGCCAACGCAAGCAGAACATGGCCTGCCAGCGGCAGGCGTTTGGCAACAGCATCGGTAATCTGTGGCATCATCGCGCCGAGCATACCGTACTGAAGCCATGTCCAAATACGAAACGGCCGGCAGAACAGCGAATGGACAGGCTCATGAAGCAGGAAGGAGACAAGCTGCAACCCCCCCCCGCACACAAAGCAGGCCATCCAGACCCGCCATTTGCGCATCTTCCGTCTGTAAAACACATACGCAAAGAGGTAAAGCAGGACCAATCCGCCGCAGTACCACAAAACTCCGACGGAGCCCAACTGTATCATACTCAGAATCGTGTCCGATGGAATTCCCGCCAGCATACTCAGCACGGAACGGAAATCCCACCCCACTTCAATCAACATCATACCAATATTCAGGCCAGTCACAACACACACCCAGAGGAAACAGAACCGGAATATCCGCAGTATTTTATTTGTTATGTATGTCTGTGTAAGCGGTTCCTCCCTGTTAAACAGGAAGAAACCCGTTGACATCATAAAAAGCGGTATCGACCATCCCGCTGCGTAATACAGCCAGTTGTTCAGCGGGGCTGTCTCCCTGTCAATCGTATGAAGGCAGACAACACCCAAACACGCAATCACTTTAATCCAATCTATCGCGCTGATGCGTCCGGTTTTTTTGTTCTCCATTTTGTGTTCTTCCATCAACTCCATTTGGAAACCCTCTCATTTATATCAGAATACTACATCAAAAGTCGCCCGGAGATTTTTTCTTCCTCCGGGCGTTCTTTTATCTGACGGATTTCGCGTACTCCGTGGGTGTGATGCCGAATTTCTCCTTGAACTGACGGGAGAAATGGTGCACCGTGGAATATTGCAGCTCCGCGGCGATCTCCGTAAAGTTCAGGTTGTTCTCCCGGATCATCTGCTTGCTCTCCTGGAGCTTAATGCGGCGGATATATTCGCCGGGGGAGATTTGCAGATTTTTGTGGAACAGGGCCGTGAGATAGCTGGGGCTGACGTCCACCTGCCGGGCAACCAGCGGCACACTCAGCTTCTCCCGGATGTGGGAGGAAATGAACTGCTGGGCCTGGCGGATGATCTCGTTCTCCGAATGGACGGAGTTTGCGGTCTGGAGCTTGCCGCCGGTGGGGGAGGTGATTTCCCGCATCAGCAGGAGCAGCAGCAGGTTCAGCTGGCAAAGAATGATGTCGCCGGAATAGGCGTCCATCCGCTCCTGCTCATGGAGCATGGTCTGAAGCAGGGACACCACCTTCTGCGGGGCGGAGAACTTCCGGTTCAGCAGCGGGATGAGATCGGTGCCCTGGGTGGCGAAGGACATGGTCACGAACCGGGGGGCCACGCCGATATCTGCGTACTGCATATGCCACTGATTCGGCCCGTAGATCACCAGATCCCCCTGCTTGAGCAGCAGATCCTGACCATCGGCAACGGAGTGCAGCGCCCCCTGATCCACATAGGTCAGCTCCGCCATGGGGTGGGACTCACCGGGGAACAGGAAGCCCTGCTCCTTCTCCTGATAGAAGAAGGTATAGATGCCCTCCACCTGAAGCTGCCGATCCACCCGCAGACTGTCCGCGCTGCGGTTGCCCCGGGGCTCCGGAGGCTGGGCGCTGTACAGCAGGGCATCCGCCGGACCGGTAAAGGGGCTGATGCTGAAGTAGACGCCGGCCTTGATGCGCACCGGCTTATCCAAATAAAAGTCCTGATAGCTCTCCCCGTCCGCACTGACAGACAGGATGCTGGAACCGTTTCCATTCGCAACCCAGGTGTCCACTGCGGCCTGCCAAATCACCGCTTCCGCCTGGGAAAGGGGTACGGTTGCAGCTGCGGATTTATCAAAACCCTTCGCGTTCTGGCTCCGCTCCGGCGGAACTGTGCCAAAGCCCTGAAAGGTTACCTGATTCAAATTGCGGATCATGGCTGCTTCCTCCCAAAAATAATAACAGGGTCAAAATCGTGACCCTGTTATTATACAAAAGGACGTCGAAAATGGCAAACACTTTTCCGGTAAAAACGGGGTTACTTTTTATACGAAAGTCAGGTCGTTTTTTTGGTACTAACGCTGGTACTCAAATTCGATGTCGTAGATGTCCACGGTATCGCCATCGGCAATGCCCAGCTCCTCCAACCGGGCAAAAAGACCGGCCTTGCGAAGCAGGGAGTCAAAGTGGTTCCGGGACTCGTAGTCATCGAAATTGATGTTCTCCACCAGCCGGGACAGCCACTCGCCGGTGACCATCCAGGTGCTGCCGTAGTGCTCGATTTCGAAGGCTGTGGGATCGGCGGGAGCCGCCACCAC
>CAMGCA010000174.1 GCA_946011705.1 uncultured Clostridia bacterium
TTCATTTTACTCTAGTGAGACAGCCCCTCACGCTTACTTAATGAACTTGACCTCAGGATAGATGGCCTGCTTTGCGGCTTCCTTCCGCTGGTTATAAACGACCTTCTGCTCTTCGAACAGGTTTCGTCCATCGGGGTCGATGGACACGATCAGGGGGCCGAACTCCTTTACATCGCTGCACCACAGGGTTTCGGGCATACCCAGCTCATCCCAGTGGTGCTCCTTGATTTTCAGCACCTCGGTGGCGGCCACAACGGCGCAGCCCGCGGGGAACACACAGTGGATGGCGCCGAACTCCTTGCAGGCCCGCTCAGTGTTGGGGCCCATGCCGCCCTTGCCCACGATGACGCGGACGCCGGTTTCCTTCACGAAGTCGTACTCGAACTTCTCCATCCGCATGGAGGTGGTGGGGCCTACGGATACCATCTCATAGTCGTCCTCGGTGCCCTCGATCTTGCGGACGATGGGGCCTGCGTGGAAAATGGCCTTGTCGCGGATGTCGTAGGGCAGCTCTCTGCCGTACTCGATGAGCCGGCGGTGGGCAACGTCACGGCAGGTCATGAGGTCGCCGTCCAGCCAGACAATGTCGCCAACGTGGATGTCAGCCAAGTCTTCCGCGCTGACAGGGGTAATGAGAACCTTTTTGCCGTCTCTGATTTCAACCATTTTTGTTACCTCCTATTAACCATTAAACTTCCAGGTGGAGTGGGTGTCGCAGGTCACATTCAGGTCCTTGTCCACCACGATGTGACCACGGCGGTGAGACCAGCAGCCTACGTTCACGGCAACGCCGATGGTGGAGGGGTGACGGGCGGTATTCTCGATGTTCACGCCCATGACGGAATACTTACCGCCCATGCCCTGGGGGCCAAGGCCGATGGCGTTGATGCCGTCTTCCAGCAGCTTTTCCATCTTGGCAGCGTTGGCGTTCTCGTTGTGGGAGCCGATGGGACGCATCAGCGCCTTCTTGGACAGCAGGGCAGCGGTCTCGATGGAGGTGCCCACGCCCACGCCCACCAGCAGGGGAGGACAGGCGTTCAGGCCGTAGCTGGTCATCTGATCCAGCACGAAGTCGGTAACGCCCTCGTAGCCCGCGCCGGGCATCAGCACCATGGCCTTGCCGGGCAGGGTGCAGCCGCCGCCTGCCATGTAGGCGTAAATTTCGCACTGATCGGAATTGGGAACGATGACCCACCAGACAGTGGGCGTACCCTTGCCCACATTCTTCTTGGTATTATACTCGTCGAAGGTCTCCACGGAGTTGTGGCGCAGAGGGGCGGCGAAGGTGGCCTGTACCACGGCCTCCTTCAGCAGGGCTTCCAGCTCGTTAATATAGGGGAAATTGGTGCCGCATTTCAGCCAGAACTGGATAACGCCGGTGTCCTGGCAGCTGGGGCGATCCAGCGCCACCGCCAGATTCTGATTGCGGGTCATGGTTTCGTACAGAACCTTGGGCAGGGGATCGGTTTCCTTTTCGCCCAGCTCCTGAAGCTTGGCAACCACGTCGTCGGGCAGCTTCTTGCCGATGTGGCCCACAAAGTCAGCGACCATATCGGTCAGTCTCTTGACATTTTCTTCCTTATTCATAAGAACAGCCTCCATTTCATGTTAGCAGATTAGCCGTAGAAGGGGAACAGGATGGGCAGCAGAACGATGCAGATGATAAAGGACACCGCGATCAGGGGCAGACCGGCCTTCACATAGTCGTTGAACTTGTAGCCGCCGAGGCCGACCACCATGGTGTTGGCGGGCATACCGATGGGGGTCGCGTAGGCGCAGGAGCAGGCGATGACGGTGGCGATGATCATGGAGCGGGGGTCAGCGCCCAGGCTCTGGGCCAGAGAGGTGGCGATGGGCACCATCAGGGCGGTGGTGGCGGTGTTGGACATGAAGTTGGTCAGAGCGCAGCCCACCACGAAGATCACCAGCAGCAGAATCATGGGGTTGGGGTTGGAACCCAGGGCACCCACGATGGCGTCGGCAATCAGACTACCTGCACCAGTGGTTTCCAGCGCCTTTGCCAGGGCCAGAGAGCCGCCGAAGAGCAGAACCACTTTCAGGTCGATGGATTTCAGGGCTTCCTTTTCGGAGATAACGCCGGTGAGGACCAGGATAATCGCGCCGACACAGGCGGAAATCTGGATTTTCACGCCGATCTGCTTTTCAAAGATCATGGCGAGGATGACCACCACCAGAACGACCAGGGAGACGATCTGCTTCCACTGGGGGACGTCAGAGTAGTCCTTCTGGGCTTCCACAGCCTCGCCGCCGTGGCTGCCGTCAGGCAGGAAGCGGTAGCCGATGAAGGCGAAGTACAGGATGCCCGCAACCAGCATGGGGATGCCTACGGGAGCGTACATGAAGAAGCTGGTCTCCATGCCCATTTCCTGCAGGGCGTTGACACCCATCAGGTTGCCGGGTGCGCCGATGATGGACAGATTGCCGCCCAGCGCAGCGGCGAAGACCAGAGGCATCAGAAGCCTTGAGCGGGAGTAGCCGGACTCGTCGGCGATGCCGCAGACCACGGGAATCAGCACGGCGGCGGTGCCGGTGTTGGACAGGAAGCCGGACATGATGCCGACGATAACCATGACAGACACGATGAGCATCCGCTCGGTTTTGGCGAACCGGGTGACCAGACCGCCGATTTTGTTGGCCATGCCGGTTTCAAACAGGGCCTGGCCCACAACAAACATACCCACGCACAGGATGACGTTGCTGTTGACATAACCGGCAAAGGTTGCGGAATTATCCAGAACGCCGGTGAGGTTCAGGCCAATGGCCACGATGGTGGCGGTCAGACCCAGAGGGATTTTTTCCAGAACGAAGCTGACGATGGCGAAGGCCAGAAAGATCAGCGTGATGGTACTGGGACTCATTGAGGTTCCTCCTTATTTTGTTTCTTTTGTTTTGCAGTCTGAACCGGCCGGTATCTGTCTGCTTTCTGCGCTTAGTGTAACAAAATGCGGGGAAAAAGTAAAATCAGCAATAAAAATGGGGTTATCAGTTTTCCTTATGTTGTCAAAATGATTTACTTCTACTGGATAATGTGATAAAATACCCCTTGGAGTCTGAAAAACAGGGAGGAATCGGCGTGAATCTGAACCAGCTGGAATATTTCTGCACGGCCGTGGAGTGCGGCAGCATCACCAAAGCCGCGAAAAAGCTGTTTGTGACCCAGCCCGCCATTTCCGGGGCTATCCGGGAGCTGGAGAAGGAATTCTCTGTCACGCTTTTCTCCCATACCCGCAGCAAGCTGTCCCTGAGTGAAGATGGGGAGCGCTTTTATGAGCGGGCGGAGCGGCTTCTGCGGGAGGTGGAGACCGCGAAAATGCAGCTGCACGACCTGGGCGGCTCCAACCAGCCGGTCCGGGTGGGCATTCCACCTCTGTGGGGAACCACCTTCTTCCCGGACCTTCTCCACGATTTTAAGAAAAAATACCCCGATATTCAGCTGACCTTCTACGAATATGGCTCTGCCCGTGCGGCAGCGCTGGTGCAGGAGGAGGAACTGGATGTGGCGCTTGTAAACCTCAGTCTGGACGATCCGGATAAATTCCATTCTGTATGCATCGGGCGGGATCATTTCGTAGCTGCGGTAGACCCGGCCCACCCGCTGGCAGGGCGGCAGGCGGTGACGCTGGAAGAGCTGGCTGCCCAGCCGCTGGTTATGTATAATACAGACTCCGTCCAGAACCACAGCATCCGAAGCCGCTTTGACAGGCTCGGTGTTGTTCCCAATATTCTGATCTATACCAGCCAGATCTACACCATGAAGAGCATGATTCACAACAACACCTGCGTCAGCTTCTTCTTTGATTCGCTTTTGCAGGACCACCCGGACATTGTGGGTGTACCCATCGAACCGCAGATTGAACAAAAGGTTGGCCTGATCTGGCGCAAGGGAAAATACACCCCCAAAAGTGTAGAGGGGTTTATCTCCTTTGTGCGGGATTATCCTCTGTTTCCCGAAGAAGGCTAAGGTAACACCGCACAATGGGAGCTGCGGGCTTCGGCGGATCTTTTGCCCCATTATGCGGTGATGTTCTTGGGTATCTGGGCGGCGGCATGGTGTTTTATGAAGGATAAGGGGCAGGTGGGCGCTTTTGCCCAGGCCTCGGCCCGATCCAGCGCGGCGGTGCCGTTTTTTAATGTGTATTCCGTGCTGATTCTCAGCTTTTCCCCTCAGGTGGACGAAGAAGGACGCCTGCTTCCCGCATCGCATGGCATGGAAGCAGTCAAAAAGGCCTGTATCAACGTGGCGAAGAACCCGTTGATTTTGGGAATTCTGGCGGGCCTGCCCTTTTCCCTGCTCAGAATTCAGGTGCCCGTCATGCTGGACAGCGCCCTCAGTTCCATCGGCGGCACTGCCACACCCATTGCCCTGCTGGTAGTAGGTGCGTCCTTCTCCGGCAGTGAAACGTTGCTTTTTGCGTTTCTCCATGTTATAATAAAATTTGCGAATGTTGTTCTTTGGAAGATCAAACGAATGTCTTTGCGAGAAGTAGCGCATGCTGGCGTGGCAATCCGCTCCCCTTTTCGGACAGGGTACGTTATCGGAACGTGAGAAGGGGAACGGATTGCCACGTCGGGCTTTGCACTCCTCGCAATGACATACTAATTCGCTATGCTGTGCTTTAACTGACTAAGAAAACCGTGTCATCCCGAGGGTCGTCGAGGGATCTTGGCACCGATTTGACCTGATTCAGTAACGAAAGTGCGTAGATCCTTCGACTCGCACGGCTTACTCAGGATGACAGACTGCTCAGGTAAATTCTCCTTTTTCTGAGTTGTTCCGGTCGAGGGGCCCAAAGGATGTATGATAACCACCCAGCGTTCGTGACGCATTGTCCGCGGCCACTGGCCGCCGGTCGAGGGGCCCAAAGGATGTAGGATAACCATCCAGCGTCCGTGACGCATTG
>CAMGCA010000175.1 GCA_946011705.1 uncultured Clostridia bacterium
GGTCTTGCGGTTTGTTTTTGGGTTTTGGGGTGTTTATTTGCTTTGTTTTGGTGGTTGTTGCTGTTGCTTCGGCGCTCTTGTGCGTTGCGCCCCTGACCGACGTTGCCATTGAATTGGGCGGCGAGGACGCGAAAATTATCTATTTCAAGGGCGGCCTGGAGGAGCGGATGAACGGCGTCTGCGCCGGCGGCACCGGCTCCTTTATTGACCAAATGGCGGCGCTTTTGCAGACCGACGCCACGGGTCTGAACGAGGCGGCAAAGGATTACCAGAAGGTGTATCCCATCGCCGCCCGGTGCGGTGTGTTTGCCAAAACCGACATTCAGCCTCTCATTAACGAGGGCGCTACCCGGGCGGACCTGGCGGCGTCCATTTTCCAGGCGGTGGTGAATCAGACCATCTCCGGCCTTGCCTGCGGCAAGCCTATCCGGGGTACTGTGGCCTTCCTCGGCGGGCCGCTCCACTTCCTGACGGAGCTGAAAGCCGCCTTTGTCCGTACCTTGAAATTGACGGACGAAACCACCGTTGACCCGGAGAACTCCCACCTGTTTGCCGCCATGGGCGCGGCGCTGGAAGCGGGGGACGGGGAAGCGGTGGCGCTGACTGCCCTGATCGAAAAACTGGAACAGGGCGTGGCGGTAAGCTTTGAGATGCCCCGGCTGGAGCCCCTGTTCCGGGATGAAACGGAATTTGCCGAATTCCAGTGCCGCCACAGCCGGGCCGTGGTGGGTAAGGAGAAGCTGGAAACCTACCGGGGGCAGTGCTTTCTGGGCATTGACGCCGGTTCCACTACCACCAAACTGGTGCTGATCGGGCAGCAGGGGGAGCTATTGTGGCACTTCTACCGCAGCAATCAGGGCAACCCCATCCAGACGGCCCAGTACGCCGTTTCCCAGCTGAAACGGCTGCTGCCGGAGGGGGCGAAGATCGTCCGGGCCTGCTCCACAGGCTACGGCGAGGCCCTCTTAAAAGCCGCCTTCTCTCTGGACGAGGGCGTGGTGGAGACCATCGCCCACACCACCGCCGCCGCGTTTTTCGACCCGGAGGTGGACTGCGTGCTGGACATCGGCGGGCAGGACATGAAGTGCATCAAGCTGAAAAACGGCACCGTGGACACGATTCTCTTAAATGAAGCCTGCTCCTCCGGCTGCGGCTCCTTTATTGAAAATTTTGCCACTTCCTTAGGCTTTACCGCCGAGGAATTTGCCCACGAAGCGCTCTTTGCCCAGGCACCTGTGGATTTGGGCACCCGCTGCACGGTGTTCATGAATTCCAACGTCAAGCAGGCCCAGAAGGAGGGCGCGTCCGTTTCCGATATCTCTGCGGGCCTTGCCTATTCCGTCATCAAAAACGCCCTTTATAAGGTCATCAAGCTGGCCTCTCCGGAAGACCTCGGTAAGCACATCGTGGTGCAGGGCGGAACCTTCCACAATCAGGCGGTGCTCCGGGCTTTTGAGAAAATCTCCGGCGTGGACGCCACCTGCCCGGACATTTCGGGCCTGATGGGGGCCTTCGGCGCGGCTTTGGTTGCCCGGAGCCACTATTCGGGGCAGGAAAGCAGTATGCTTTCTCTGGACGAAATTCTGAACCTGTCCTATACCGCTTCTTCCGTGCGCTGCGGCGGCTGCTCCAACAACTGTATGCTCACCGTCAACAAATTCCCCGGCGGCCGGAAGCACATCAGCGGCAACCGCTGTGAAAAGGGCGCCGGAGGCGGCGACAAGGGGGAGAAGGCCCCCAATCTGGTGCTGTACAAGCGTCAGCGTCAGTATGATTATCCGCCGCTGGAAGAACAGGACGCACCCCGGGGCACCATCGGTATTCCCCGGGTGCTGAATCTGTACGAAAACTACCCCTTCTGGGCCACGTTCTTCAAGGAACTGGGCTTCCGGGTGGTGCTGTCCCCCTTCTCTACCCGCAGGATTTACGAGCTTGGCATGGAGTCCATTCCTTCCGAGTCCGAGTGCTACCCCGCCAAGCTCTCCCACGGTCATGTCCAGTGGCTCATCGATCAGGGCATCAAGACCATCTTCCACCCCTGCGTGTTCTATGAGCATCAGGAGACCAAGCAGGCCCAGAACCACTACAACTGCCCCATCGTGGTGTCCTATGCGGAGAACCTGAAAAACAACGTGGAGGCCATCAGCAACGGAGACGTGCACTACATCCGTCCTTTCATCGCCTTTACCACCGAGAAAACCGCCGCCGACCGGCTGGTGAAAACCGCTGCCGAGGAATGGAGCATTCCTGCGAAGGAAGTCCGGGCGGCGGTACATAAGGCGTGGGCCGAGCAGCAGCAGGCCAAGTCGGACATCCGGGCCGAGGGCAAGAAGCGTCTGCGAGAAATGGAAGAAAAGGGCGGCCGGGGCATCGTCCTGGCGGGCCGTCCCTACCACCTCGACCCGGAGATTAACCACGGCATCCCCGAGCTGATCTCCTCCTACGGCCTGACGGTGTTCACCGAGGACAGCCTGCCCATCGACTTTGACCCGGAGCGTCCCATTCGGGTGGTAGATCAGTGGGTGTACCATTCCCGGCTTTACAGCGCGGCCCAGTTCGTGTCTCGGCGGGACGATTTGGAACTGATTCAGCTGAACTCCTTCGGCTGCGGTTTGGATGCCGTCACCACCGATCAGGTCAGCGAAATTCTCGAAAAGAGCAACAAGCTGTATACGCTTCTCAAAATCGACGAAGTTAATAACCTGGGCGCGGTGCGCATCCGTATCCGCTCCCTGCTTGCCGCCATGGATATGCGCCGGGAGAAGCAGATTGTTGCGAAGCCCACGACCATTACCTATGAACGCAGGGAATTTACCCGCGAAATGTTCAAGGAAGGCTACACCATTCTGGCTCCCCAGATGAGCCCCATCCACTTTGACATTCTGGAGCCGGTGGTGCGCAAACACGGCTATAACCTTGTGCTGCTGGACAACGACAACCGGCAGGCCATCGACACCGGCCTGAAGTTCGTCAATAACGACGCCTGCTTCCCCTCCATCACCGTGGTGGGCCAGATCATGCAGGCCATCCTCTCGGGTAAGTACGACACCGATCACCTGGCGGTGATGATGACCCAGACCGGCGGCTGCTGCCGGGCCAGCAACTATGTGGCCTTTATCCGCCGGGCGCTGGAAAAGGCGGGGCTGCCGCAGATTCCCGTTATCTCCCTCAACGCCAATGGCATGGAGAAAAACGAGGGCTTCCATCTGTCTCCCGGCCTGATTCGGGACATGGTGTAGGCTGTGGTCTACGGCGTCCTTTTGATGCGCTGCCTGTACCGGGTGCGGCCCTATGAACTGGAGCCCGGCTCCGCCAACGCTCTGCACCGCAAATGGCGGGATATCTGCATTGGGGAGCTGACCGGTAAAGAGACCCACCGGGAGTATAAGGAGCTGTGCGCCCAGATTGTGGAAGCATTTGACAATTTCCCCATTGACGAAAGTCTCAAAAAGCCGAGAGTCGGCGTGGTAGGCGAGATTCTGGTCAAGTATATGCCCCTTGCCAACAACCACCTGGTTGACCTGCTGGAGCGGGAGGGGGCGGAAGCCGTGGTGCCCGACCTGATGGACTTCCTGAACTACAGCTTCTATAACGGCAAGTATAAGTCTGAGTTCCTTGGCGCGAAAAAGAGCGGCGAAATGGTGGCGGACTCCGCCGTAAAGCTCATCCGCCAGATCCGCAAGCCCGCACTGGAGGCTTTGGAAAAGAGCAAACGCTTCGAGGCTCCCATGCACATCGAGGATATTGCTGAGCAGACCAAGCCCTTCCTGTCCATCGGCAACCAGTACGGCGAGGGGTGGTTCCTTACCGGCGAAATGATCGAGCTGATCAAGACCGGGGTGCCCAACATCGTGTGCATCCAGCCTTTCGCGTGCCTTCCCAACCATGTGGTGGGCAAGGGTGTCATCAAGCAGCTAAAAAAGGCCTACCCTCAGGCCAATATCGCCGCCGTGGACTACGACCCGGGCGCCAGCGAAGTCAACCAGCTCAACCGTATCAAGCTGATGCTGTCCACCGCACGGGAGAATCTGAACAAAGAACTGTCGGAAGCCCGATGAAGAGTAGTTCACTATTGACAAATCGGCAAAAATAGAGTATCTTATGGACAGATGAGGAAACGCTTAAGTGCCGCGGTTACCCGCTTTTCAGGAGCCGTGGAGAATAGTGAATCCGGTGCGATTCCGGAACGGTACCGCCACTGTATGCGCGAAGACACCACACAAGGCGAAAGCCGGTCATTGGGGAAATTCCCTGAGAAGGCTGTGGGGTGTTGCTGAGGCGTAAGTCAGGAGACCTGCTTAAGCGTGATCATACTTTTGCCTCCGAGATAGGGGCAGATGGATGTTGTGAGTCAGCGGAAAAACGGCCGCGGCGATCCCAAGGGGTTGCTGCGGCCGTTTTGATGCATTAGGTGCCGTTCCTCCCCCTGACAGTACCGGAAAACGCGGTTGATTGCCCAAGAACCGCGACCCTCACAACCACCGGGCGTCGGTTATGCCCAACCGGCGCCCGGAGAATACCATCCATGGAAGAAGACGATTGCCGATGAAAACGGTTCGACATGATAATTTCATCCACACAGCTTCTGCATCATCGTGTGCAGAGGCTTTCTGCGTATCTCGATATAGTTGAAAGTTGAAAATGGAAAGTTGAAAGTGAAGGAGTCCCTGCGGGACAAATTTAAAATTGGAATCATCCCCGAAGGGGATACCATAACTTTCAATTTTCAACTTTCAACTTTCAACTTTCCACTTGCCAAGGAGGTGAAGCCCATGCAGACCCCGATCCCCAGACTCATATTGGCCGGCACCAACAGCGGCTGCGGCAAGACCACCATGGTCTGTGCGCTATTGCAGGCGCTGGTGAACAGAAACTTAAAAACCGGAGCCTTCAA
>CAMGCA010000176.1 GCA_946011705.1 uncultured Clostridia bacterium
TCCAAAGGACGTTCCACGAAAAGGTCCTGTTCCCCGGCAGCGTTTACGATGCTGACGGCGATGGGGTGGGTGGAGAACAGCTCGCAGCTGGCAGCCAGAGACAGCAGCTCCCCGGCGGAAACGGTATTGTCCGCGGGAATCGCTGCCTGCACCTGGAAATTGCCCTTGGTGATGGTGCCGGTCTTGTCCATGACCACCGCCTTGATGCCGGACAGGGCTTCGATGGCACTGCCGCCCTTGAACAGGATGCCCTTCTTGGATGCCGCGCCGATGCCGGAGAAGAAGGCCAGCGGCACGCTGAGCACCAGCGCGCAGGGGCAGGAAATGACCAGGAAGGTCAGTGCGGTCAGAATGGATGCCGTGCCGGCAGTGCCGTGAATCACGGTTTCCACCCCGGTATAATGGTGGTCCACAAAGAAGTGCCAGCTGGGAATCAGGAAGGGCAGCACCAGCGCCACCACCAGTGCCGCGATGACAACGGCAGGGGTATACACCCGGGCAAAGCGGGTGATGAATTTGTCGATGGCAGGTTTGTTTGCCGCCGCGTTTTCCACAGAGTCCAGAATCCGGGTGACCATGGATTCCTCCAGCAGCTTTTCCACCCGGATTTTCAGCTGACCCGAGGTGTTGACGCAGCCGGAGATCACGTTGTCGCCCACTTCCGCCTTCACGGGAACCGGCTCGCCGGTGACGGGAGAGGTATCGATGCGGCTTTCTCCTTCGATGATGACACCGTCCAGGGGAATTCGGTCGCCGGGGCGAACCAGCAGGATGTCGCCAACATTGGCTTCCTCCGCGCCGATGACCCGGATGTCCTCGCCAACCACCAGATTCACAACCTCGGGGCGGAGGTCAACGGCATCCATAATCTGCTTGCGGCTCTGATTCACAGCACGGTCTTCAAAGAATTCGCCGATGCGGTAGAACAGCATAACGCCCACTGCTTCAGGGTACTCGGCAATGGCGAAAGCGCCCAGGGTGGCAATGGACATCAGGAAGTTCTCGTCAAATACCTGCCCTTTTTTGATGTTCTTTGCGGCTGTCATCAGAACCTTACCGCCCAGAATCAAATAAGCCACAATCAGCACACCCAGCAGCGCCGGCAGCGGCGCACCCATATGCTCCATGACTTCGCCCATAATAAACAGCACTGCACCAATACCGATGCTGATGAGGGACTTCTTCTCCTCAGACATTCCCTTCTTTTCGGGTTCCGGGCTCTGGGGGGCATCCTTGGGAACCACAGTGACGCCGTCCTCCATGGAATTGATCAGAGCCTGAATCTGCGGAATCAGAGCGTCAGGATTTTTGGCGGACAGCTTCATCTGCTTTGTGGCGAAGGTAATGGACACATCGTCCACACAGTCCATTGTCTTGAGTTTTGCCTCGATCTTGGCGGCGCAGTTGGCGCAGTCCAAACCTTCCAGAATGTAGGTTCTGGTGGCAGACACACCGCTGACTTTTCGCTTTCTGGGAATCAGGGTCACGCCGTCTTCCAGCGCGTCCACCACCGCCTGCATCTTGGGCAGCAGTTCGTCCTGATTGTTGGCAGATACTCGCAACTGTCTCGTGGTGAAGGACAGGGACGCAAAAGCAACCTCCGGCATGGAGCGAATCTTGGCTTCTATTTTCGCGGCGCAGTTGGCACAGTCCAGACCCTCCACAAGATAGACCCGCTTTTCCATGTCCTCATCGGGCATCTTGCAGGTGCATTTGGCAAGGCTCTCGCCGCAGATATCGCAGTATTCCGCATGGGGGTTGCACTGGGGACAGTCGCAGTCCTCGGGATGACCGGGGGTATGGTGATGCTCCACTACGAAATGGGTATGGGAACGGGTGGCCACATCCTCGGGTTCGTCGTGGCTGTGTCCACAGCCGCAGCCATCCCCGTGCTCGTGGTGATGCTCATGGTCATGACCGCAGCAGCCATCATGGTCGTGGTCGTGATGATGCTCATGCTCATGGTCGTGACCGCAGCAGTCATCATGTTCGTGGTCGTGATGATGCTCATGATCGTGATTATGACCGCAGCAGCCATCATGACCGTGCTCATGATGATGCTCATGCTCATGGTCGTGACCGCAGCCACAATCGTCATGGTCGTGATGATGGTGCTCATGTTCGTGGTCGTGATGGTGGTGCTCGTGTTCATGGTCATGCCCACAGCAGCCATCATGATCGTAATGATGCTCATGTTTGTGATCATGACCGCAGTCATGGTCGTGATCGTGTTCATGGGCATGATGATGCTCGTACTCATGCTTGTGCTCATGTTCATGACCGCAGCAGCAATCGTGTTCATGCTCGTGCATAGATGTGTTCTCCTTTTCTTGCAATGAAATCTTTTGGTCACGCAGATCGCCGTGCCAGACAGTCCTCATACCCATAGCTTTCCACAAGGGTTCGGAAGGAATCGAAGCTGGCCTCGGGGGTAATGCTTTGAATGACAGCGTACAGGTCTTCGTAGTTGTACGCATTGACAGCAGCGCCGACAGCAAGGGCATACATACTGTCATACTCCCCCATGCTTGCGGCTGTCCAGAAGCCCTGCTTCAGCCGGAACGCCCTGCCGTTTTCCCGGAAGGCATCCGCGTGTCCGGTGATGGCATTGTACAGTGCCGCAAAGCCCGGACCAATCTCCGACTCGTATTTTCCCGCTACATAGGATAGCTTCCCGGACTGGAAGGCGAAATAATTTTCTTCGGAAAAGCAGTCGATTACGCCGTATTCCATTTCCGAAGCATCCAGAACCTCCGCCAGCGTTGTAACAGGAACAGTTGACAACACGGTTGTGTAGTCGCCGGAGGCGATGAGCCCTTTGGCATTGGCAAGAGCGCTCTCCTGCGCCAGGTAGCCGGGGCAAATAACCGCCTTCAGCTCTCCAACCGCAAGGGTCACCGGCTCTGATACGAGAGCCAGTTCTTCGGTGCTCTGGGCGAATTGGACACCGTAGGTTTCCTGAAGGGCATCCAGGATGCCCACGGTGCGCAGCCGGTGCATTTCGTTCCCCAGGCTTCCGCCGCCGGATAGAATCACATAGCTTTTGCCGGTTTTTGCCATGGCTTTTCCCATATCAAAGCCCGCCTGATACTCGCTGTCCGCGCCGGGACCGATCTCACCCACAAAGTAGGGATTGGCGGCAACCGACTGGAAATCCGCCTCCGAGGAGGTGGCAGTGGGGCGAATGTAATACATTTTATGGGTGGCGCAGAATTCCACTTCTTTCTTTAGGTCATAGGAGCCGAATACCAGAACGCCTTCCACATCGTTCTGGCTGCACAGCTCCAGAAAATCCATCAGCTCTTCACCGCCGGAAATACTGTTGGAGTAGAGGAAGGTGACATCGGAAAAGCATTCTTTAATATAGTTGTCCAAATAGTTTTTGAACATCCGAATTTGCGCATCCTTGATATCGTAGGTGGCGACTCCAATTCTATGAAGGGTTAAGCCGCTAGCCTCCGCCGCAAGCTGATCCTGATTGGCAATGTCTTCCGTGGTTTTCGCGGAGCAGCCGAACAGAGCTGCCAGCAGGCAGGCTACAGCCAACGCACACGCAACTATTTTTTTCATCTTTCGTTTTCCTCTCCAAAAAGATGACATGCCACTTCGTGCCCTTCGCCAATCGTCTTAAGCGTTGGACGCTCCCGGCGGCAACGCTCCGTGCAATGGTCGCACCGGGTCTGGAAGGGGCAGCCGGGGGGCGCGTCCAGCGGGCTGGGCACTTCGCTTTGCAGAGGCTGGATGGGAACGCTGAAATCCATGTGGGTATCAAAAACAGAGCCGATCAGTGCTCTGGTATAGGGATGCTGGGCTTTCTTCCACAAATCTTCTCCCGGCAGCACCTCTACGATCGTTCCCAGATACATGACTGCCACCTGATGGGACAGCGACTGCACCAGGGCAATATCGTGGCAGATAAAGCCGATGGCAATCTGTTTCTCTCGCTGGAGCTTTGTCACCAGCTCCACAATGGTTTTCTGCACGGATACATCCAATGCTGCTGTCGCTTCGTCCATAATCAAAATCTCCGGCTCCAGCGCCAAAGCCCGGGCAATGGCCACCCGCTGCCGCTGACCGCCGGACATATTGTGGGGATAGCGGTCGGCAAAGTCGCCCGGCAGTTCCACCATTTCCAGAAGCCGGCGGCAGGCCACATCCTTTTCCCCTTTCCGAATGCGCCCAAAATTCAGCAGCGGCTCACACACAATGTCCCGGATCTTCATTTTCGGGTTGAAGGAAGCGTTGGGGTCCTGAAATACCATCTGAATATTCTGGCGGCTCTGACGCAAAGCCTCTCCCTTCAGTTTGGTGATATCCTGCCCACGATAGAGGATTTCTCCCTCACTGGGCGTGTCCAGGGACACCAGAAAGCGCATAAAGGTGGACTTTCCGCAGCCGGATTCTCCCACCAGACCCAAGGTCTTGCCTTTGTAGAATTTCAAATTGATATCGTTGTTTGCAAGCAGCGGTTTGCCGCTGGCTGTGGGGAACCGCCGGGTAACGTGCCGGGCTTCCAGCACGATTTCATTCTGATCAAACATAGCGTAACCCTCCCAAGGACGGAACCGCGTCCAGCAGTGTGCGGGTGTAGGCGTTTTCGGAGTGACAGAGGATATGCTCCCGGTCGCCCTGATCCTCGATTTTTCCATGGCGCATCACAACAATGTTGTCCGACATATATGCCGCCACACCCAGATTGTGGGTCACCACGATGATACTGGTTCCATAGGTGTCCCGCAGCTCCATCATTTGCCGGACGATCTGGGCCTGGGTAGTCACATCCAGCGCCGAGGTGGGTTCGTCCGCCAGCAGCAGCTTGGGGTCATAGGTCATGGCCATGGCGATGCCCACCCGCTGACGCATACCGCCGGAGAGCTGGAAGGGATAGGAC
>CAMGCA010000177.1 GCA_946011705.1 uncultured Clostridia bacterium
GAACAGATCGTTAACCAGCAGCTTAGGCTGCCCGTTTTTGTTCAGATACAGGGCCAGAAGCCGCTCGCCCGAGCGAATCCAGCAATGCGTCAGATAAAAGATCACCGCCGGGTCAGAGATGATGATTTGAGGAATGTTTTCTCTATCCATAGCGGTAAGAATTGCCGTCAATTTTTGCTTGTCCATGCGAATACCTCTTTCTTTTGAAATGCGCCGCCCGGATTCGGGCGGCGCATACGGTTCTATCGATCTTCCCGGAAATAGGGAACGCCCAGACTTTCGGGGGGCTGGTTGTCCCGCTTGTTGCGCATACTGGACAGCACCAGCACGAGGATCGTGACAATGTAGGGCAGCATCTTGTACAGCTCCTTCACCGCCAGGTTGGTGCCCGTGGGAATGAACAGATACAGGATATACAGGCCGCCAAAGAGAATGGAGGCCAGAATCCCCACATTGGGCCGCCAGATGGTGAAGATCACCAGAGCGATTGCCAGCCAGCCACGGTCGCCGAAGGCATCGTTGCTCCACACGCCGCAGGCATAGTCCATAACGTAGTACAGTCCGCCCAGGCCCGCGATCATGCTGCCCACGCAGGTAGCGATGTACTTGTACCGGGCAATGTCAATACCGGCAGCATCGGCGGTAGCGGGGCTTTCGCCCACAGCCCGCAGCTGCAAGCCTACCCGCGTCCGCTTCAAAACATAGGAAGAAACCAGCGCAATGAGAATCGCCGCGTAGGCCAGGAAGCCATAGGAGCAGAACAGCTTGCCGAAAACTCCCAGTTTGTCCGCAAAGGGCAGGCTGCGGCTAAAATAGGCGCTGGTAGCGGACAGAGCGATGGAGGGCACCTCGCTGCCGGTGAGCTTAATCAGGGAGCCACCAAAAAAGTTGCCGAAGCCCACGCCAAAGGTGGTCATAGCAAGGCCCGTGACATTCTGGTTGGCCCGGAGGTTTACCGTCAGGAAGCAGTACAGAAGGCCCATGAAAAGAGAACCGATCAGGCAGCACAGCACCGGGATGGCCACCGCCAGAAAGCCGTTCATGTTTCCGGTCTGCTCATAGAAAAACGCGCCGATGACGCCGCAGATGCCGCCCACATACATGATGCCGGGGATACCCAGATTCAGGTTGCCGGACTTTTCCGTCAAAGTCTCGCCGGTGGCGCCCAGCAGCAGCGGGATGCCCTGCATGACGGCACGGGGGAAAAAGGATACAAAATCAAACATTTCCTTAGCCCTCCTTCTTGGTGTGCTTCAGAAAGCTCAGGCGGTAGCTGATGAAGAACTCGCTGCCGATGATGAAGAACAGGATAATGCCGGTGAGAATATCGCCGAAGGAGTGGTTCAGGCCGTAGATGGTGGAAATCTCACTGGCGCCCCGGCTCAGGAACACCAGCAGGAAGCTGGTGAACACCATGACGAGGGGATTGAATTTTGCCAGCCATGCCACCATAACCGCCGTAAAGCCTCTGCCGCCGGCGATGGTGGTAGTGATGGTGTGGTCGGTGCCGCCCACCAGCAAAAGCCCTGCCAGACCACAGATACCGCCGGAAATCAGCATGGTGCGCACGATGACCCGGCCCACGTTGATGCCCACATACCGGGCTGTGCGCTCACTTTCGCCCACCACGGCGATCTCATAGCCCTGCTTGGAGCGGGACAGGTAGAAGTACATGAGGATCGTCAGCACAGCCACCACCAGAATATTCAGCAGGTACTTGTAGCTGCCGATCTGGGGCAGCCAGCCCGCCTGGGTGGTCTGGTTGATAATTCCGATCTTGCCCGCGCCCTTGGGCACCTCCCAGACGATGACGAAGAAGGCAACCAATTGGGTGGCCACATAGTTCATCATCAGGGTGAACAGGGTTTCGTTGGTGTTCCACTTTGCCTTACAGATGGCGGGGATGGCGCCCCAGATGGCCCCCGCCGCAATGCTGGCAAGAATCATAATCACAATCAGCAACCAGTTAGGGATTTTATCACCCAGCAGGATCATGCAGGCAGCGGTGGCCAGGCCGCCGATGAGCACCTGGCCCTCGCCGCCGATGTTCCAGAAGCGCATCTTGAAAGCCGGGGTCACCGCCAGAGACACGCACAGCAGGATGGCCAGATTCTGGCCCAGAATCCAGGCCTTCCGCTTGGTGCCAAAGGCGCCGGCGAACATGGTCTTGTAAACGCCGATGGGGTCCTCCCCGGTCAGTGCGGTGGTAACAAACGCGCAGACCACCAGCGCCAGCAGGATTGCAGCGCCCCGGATGGCCCAGGCACCGTACCAGGGCAGGGCGGAACGCTTGGAAATATGCACGATGGGTGCCTTGCTCTGTTTACGCATTCTTTTTCCCTCCCAGCCGTGTCATCATCATGCCCACATCCGGCTTGGACGCGCCGCGCCCCTCCACGATGCCGCTGACCTTTCCGCCGCACAGCACCAGTATCCGGTCGCACAGCTCCACCAGCCGATCCCGATCCTCGCCCACTTTCACCACGGCGACACCTGACTTTTTCTGCTGGTTGATGAGGTCATTGATGGTATAAGACGCGTTGATATCCAGTCCCCGGACGGCGTAGGCCGTCAGCAGGACACTGGGGGCGGAGGCGATTTCCCGGCCCACCAGCACCTTCTGGACATTGCCGCCGGACAGGCGGCGAACAGGGGTAGAAACACCGGGGGTCACAACGTCCAGATCCTTGACGACTTTTTCCGCCAAAAGCCGGGGGTTTTTCCGGTCGGTAAAGAAGGATTTTCCCATCCGGAAGGAGCGGCGCATCATGGTGTCGGTCAAATCCATGCTGCCCACCCGTCCCATGCCCAGCCGATCCTCCGGCACGAAGGACAGACACACGCCCATGTCCGCGATGCTCAAGGGATCCTTGCCCACCAGTTCTTCCCGGGTGCCGTCGTCCTCCACATAGCAGATACTGCCTGACTCTACAGGCTGCAAACCGGCAATGGATTCCAGCAGCTCCTTCTGACCACAGCCGGAGATGCCCGCAATGCCCAGAATTTCGCCACTGTTGATGGTGAAGCTCACGTCCTCCAGCTTGAGGGTGCCCTCCATATCCCGGACTGTCAGATTCTTAACCTCCACCCGGGGCTTGGGGTCCACCGGGTCGGGACGCTCGATGTTCAGCGTCACGGGCCGGCCCACCATCATGTTGGTCATTTCCTGAGCGTTGGTCATCTTGGTGAGCATATCGCCCACGAACTGGCCGTGGCGCAGAATGGCCACCCGGTCAGAAAGCTCCTCCACCTCGTGCATTTTATGGGTGATAATCACGATGGCCTTGCCCGCGTCCCGCATATTCCGCAGAACGGCGAACAGCTTCTCCGTCTCCTGGGGGGTCAGCACAGCGGTAGGCTCATCCAGAATCAGAATATCCGCACCCCGGTAGAGCACCTTGACGATCTCCACCGTCTGCTTCTGGGAGACGGACATATTGTAGATCTTCTGGTAGGGATCCACCTCGAAGCCGTAGGTATCGCAGATGGCCTTAACCTTTTTCGCCACCTCGTCCATGTTCAGACGGCCCGGCTCCTTCAGGCCAAGAACAATATTTTCGGCGGCGGTGAGCACATCCACCAGCTTGAAATGCTGATGAATCATGCCGATGCCGTAACCAAAAGCGTCTCTGGGGGAACGGATCACCGCTTCCTCGCCGTTGATGAAAATCTGGCCTTCATCCGGGAAGTAGATGCCGGAGAGCATATTCATGAGGGTGGTCTTGCCGCTGCCGTTTTCCCCCAGCAGCGCAAGAATTTCGCCCTTATAAATGTCCAGCCATACCCGGTCGTTGGCAAGGACGGTGCCAAAGCGTTTGGTAATGTCCCGCATTTGTACTGCGGCGGTTTTATTCTCCAAAGGGTTCACACTCCTTCTAAAATCCATGTTGCAAAGGGCAGCGCGGCGAAGATTTCACTGCGCTGCCCTTTGCAGCAGAGAATGGGAAGCCCCCGCAAGGGGGCCTCCCAGTTCTGAAACAACTTAGAACGCGGTATCCAGCAGAGTGATGCCGTCGATCTGCAGGTCGAAATAAGGTGCGGAACGCTTGGCAGACTCGTTGAAGAAGCCGTTCTCCACAACCTCGGTGTCAGGGGTGTAAGCGGGATCGGTGTCCACGTCAGCCATATAGCTGTCGATGTTCTTGCCGCCCACGGTAAAGGTGGAAACGTCGAAGACGTGCAGCTTGCCGGACTCGATGTCAGCCTTGACCTCGGCAACCTTGTCGGCGGTACCGGCGGCGGCAGCCTGCTCGTTGATGTCGGTCAGCACAACAGAGCCGGTGGCGATGGTGCCGGTCCAGTCGGCGGCAATGGCCTCGCCACTGCGCACACAATTCACAACGTACTCATAATAGGGTGCCCAGTTGATGCGGGAAGAAACAATGAAGGTGTTGGGGCAGGCAGCAACGGTGGAGCCGTTGTAGGAAACGTTGGGCACACCGGCAGTCTCGCAGGCAGTGGGAGCGCCCATGGAGTCAGCGTGCTGAGAGATCAGCTTGGCGCCGCCGGCAATCAGCTTGTTGGCGCCTTCCTTCTCGGCGGTCTCATCATACGAGGTCGCGGTGCTCGTCGCGGCCAAGGTCACGGGGTGGCAGCCGGACTGGGCGCCCAGATAGCAGCTGGTGTAACCGGAAACCACCTCGGCGTAGGTGAAGGCACCTACATAGCCCATCTTGGCTTCCTCAGCGGTGAACTGACCGGCCTCGATCATCTCGTTCAGCTTCATACCGGCGGCAACGCCAGCCAGATAACGGCCCTCGTAGATAGCGGCGAAGGCGTTGTGGTAGTTGCTCAGGCCCTGGGAGAGAGCCTAGGAGCCGGAGCCGAGGCAGAACTGCCCCTCGCCGAACACCTGCGCCCCCAGAAACAACAACACCACGCCACCGC
>CAMGCA010000178.1 GCA_946011705.1 uncultured Clostridia bacterium
ACAGTGCAGGGACACGGAGATGGAGTGGCTGCGCACAACAGGAACCCGGACACAGGTGCAGCTCACCTTCAGCTCGGGCAGGTGCATGATCTTCCGGCCCTCGTTCTGCATCTTCATTTCCTCGCTGGTGTAGCCCTCGAACTGCTCTCCGCCGATCTGGGGAATCAGGTTATAGGCGATCTGGTAGGAGAACACCTTGGGTTCGTAGGTCTTGCCCTCCCGCAGGGCCTCCACCTCATTCTGGAGCTCAATGGGGCCGCCGGCGCCAGCGCCGGAGACAGCCTGATAGGTGGAAGCAGTCATGGCCTTGATGGGGGACAGCTGATTCAGGGCGTTGACGGCGGTAACGGTGATGATGGTGGAGCAGTTGGGGTTGGCAATGATGCCCTTGTGCCAGCTCACGTCCTGGGGGTTGATCTCGGGCACGATCAAGGGCACATTGGGGTCCAGGCGGAAAGCGGAAGAATTGTCCACGAAGCCAGCGCCGGCCTTGACAATGGCGGGAGCAAACTTCTGGGCAATGTCGTTCTCGGCAGCGCCCAGCACGATATCCACGCCCTCGAAGGCGGTGTCGCAGGCTTCCTGAATGGTCACGTCCTCGCCCTTGAATTTCAGGGTCTTTCCGGCAGAGCGGGCAGAGGCCAGAGGAATCAGCTTTCCAACAGGGAAATTGCGCTCTTCCAGAATCTTCATCATTTCCTGTCCCACAGCGCCGGTGGCGCCCAGAACAGCAACAGTATAGAGTTTCATGTTCATTACCTCCAAGTAGTTGTCATCCTGAGTGAGCGAAGCGAATCGGAGGATCTTTCCGTCTTCAGCAAAGCAAAGTGCGTAGATCCCTCGGCTTCGCTCGGGATGACACTCAAAATAAGATTTGTATTTTTATTTCGTTACGAAGCTGTTGTACAGCACGCGAATGGCTTCCTTGAAGTCCTTATTGTCCACGCCGAAGATAATGTTCAATTCGTCGGGGCCCTGGTTGATCATGCGGATGTTGATGCCGCTTTCGCCCAGAGCTGCGAAAATCTTACCGGAAATACCGGGGCGGAAGGCCATCTTCCGGCCCACGGCGGCAACCACAGCGATCTGATGGTGCACATCCAGCGTATCCGGCTGGGCCTCTTTCTTGATTTCGGCCATGATGGTATACAGCTCCTTCTCAATAGAGCTGGTAGGCAGCACCACGGAGACGTTGTCGATGCCGTTGGGCACATAGTCCACGGAAATGCCATGGCGTTCCAGAACCGTGAGTACCTTGCGCAGCACGCCGACCTGGTTGCTCATGCCCCGCTTGCTCAGAGAGATGATGGAAAAGTCCTTCTTGCCGGTGATGCCGGTAATGAACCGGTCAGGATCATGGTCGCCGACAAATTTCTCCTGAATCATGGTGCCGGGAGCGGCGGGGTCGTTGGTATTGCGGATGTTCACGGGGATGTTCTTCTCCCGGACGGGGAAAATGGAGTCCTCGTGGAGCACCTGCGCGCCGGAATAGCTCAGCTCCCGCAGCTCGTCATAGGTTACCTCGGGGATGGCCTGAGGATCGTCCACAATCCGGGGGTCCGCCATGAGAAAGCCGGACACGTCCGTCCAGTTCTCGTACACGTCGGCATCCAGTGCCGCCGCTGCCAGCGCGCCGGTGATATCGCTGCCGCCCCGGGAGAAGGTGTGGATGGTGCCGTCGGGCATGGCGCCGTAGAATCCGGGAATCACCGCGCCGTAGCCCAGGATCACTTGGCTTTGCAGGGCTTTATAGGATTCCTCCTCATTGACGGTGCCGTCCATATTGAATTTCACCCAGTCCGCGGCGTCAATGAACTGGAAGCCCAGGTAGTCCGCCATCAGCTTGGCGGACAGGTACTCGCCCCGGCTGACCAGCTCCTCCTGGGAGATCTCCTTGGCATCGATGCGGTGCTTGAGCAGCTCCAGGTCCACCTCAATGGGCAGGGCCAGGCCCAGCTCATTCCGGATGTCGATGTAGCGGTTGGCAATGGCATCAAAAATGGTGGAGCAGTCCACACCGTACTGGATATGGGCATAGCACAGGTACAGCAGGTCCGTCAGCTTGTGGTCGCCGCTGTATCGCTTGCCGGCGGCGGAAACCACCACCACCTTACGCTCGGGGTCCGCCATCAGGATATCCCGCACCTTGCGGTACTGACCGGCATCCGCCATGGAGCTGCCGCCGAATTTCACTACTTTCATTGGTCTTTCCTCTCAATTTAATAGAACTCAAAATCGGCTCCCCTTGAGGAGAGCTGTCAGCGAAGCTGACTGAAGGGTGTCACCCCTCAGTCACGGCTTTTGCCGTGCCAGCTCCCCTAAAAGGGGAGCCGTTCAGCTGCGTATTACTCCTTGATTGCCGCGATAAACGCCTCGGGATTTTCCTTCAGCCAGGCGTGCATTTCGCTGACAGCCACAGGCGCGGTCACAACGCCCTCGCCCCAGTTTTCTTCCACAACACCCTGCCAGCCGCCACGGACATAGTAGCGCACCGTACCGGAGTTGTCGGCGGACACAGCGCCGCCGTAGGGGGCATAGAAGCCCTTGCCCGCCAGCACATCCACCAGGTCCTCCACCACATTGTATGCGGTGGGATACCGGCCCGCGCCCTGACCATAGAAGCTCATACGCTCGGAGGTCTCACCCAGGAAGGTAATCAGGTTGTAGTTCATGGGCACAGCGGCCTCCAGCTCGCCGGCCTTCACCAGGGTGGGCTGGACGTAAACACTGTAGCCCTCACCCACCCGCTTGCCGGTGGAAATCAGCTTGCACACGAGGCCGTGGGCCTTGAAGCTGTCCACATCGGCAGCGGTGATGTTGCGGATGCCCGCCACGGGGACGGAAGCTTTATCCACGGTCACGCCGAAGGCGATGTTGGAGGACAGAATGACCTTGTGCCAGGTGTCGATGCCGTCCACGTCGGTGGAGGGGTTGGCCTCGGCGTAGCCCAGAGACTGGGCCTGCTTCAGAGCCTCGTCATAAGAAAGGCCAGTGCGGGTCATATTGTCGAGAATGTAGTTGCAGGTGCCGTTCATGATGCCGCCCACCTCAACGATCTTCTGCACCCGGCGGGCACGCTCCAGCTCGCTGAGCCAGCCGATGCCGCCGCCCACGGCAGCGGTGCAGCGGAAGGAGATTCCCTTCTCCTTCACCAGCGGCAGCAGCTCGTCATAGAAGGTGCACACCAGGGCCTTGTTGGAGGTGACCACGTTCTTGCCGGCCTCCATGGCGGCCCGAACAAACTCATAGGCCGGGTGCAGGCCGCCCATGGCCTCCACCACGGTATCGATGGAGTCGTCCTCCACGATGGCGCGAATGTCCTTCACCGCCTCGGCGTCAGGCAGGTTGATATCTTCCAGGCACAGAACCTTGACAACCTGCATATCGTCCCGGTTTTCCGTGATTTCGTAAACGCCCCGGCCAACCACGCCGAAGCCAAGCAATCCGATTTTCATAAAGAATCCTCCCTGTTTTCCGGGGAATTCGGCAGGATGTTCAAAAGAACTGTATCCATGCCGAAAACACTTGCTTTTTGACGAAAAACAGTATATCATATCCCTGTGAAAAATGCAACTGCATCAAAAAGCCAAGGTTTTTGTTGGATTATTCCGCTTTTTGTGCAATACGCAACAAAGAAATTGGCGTTTCTCTGAATCTTGGCTCCCCTACCCAGGGAGACGTATTTATCATCAGGAGGTTATCATGCTCTATCATTCCACCCGGGGCCAAAGCCCCAGCGTTGACAGTGCCGAGGCAGTTCTCGAGGGTCTGGCTCCCGACGGCGGCCTGTATATGCCCGAGAATCTGCCCGCCTTTGACTGGAAGGACTGCCTGAAGGGCAGCTCCATGGATATGTCCACGAAAATTCTCTCTGCCCTGCTGCCGGACATTCCGGATATGCCCCAGCTTGTAAAGCGTGCCTACACCGGAAAATTCGAGACGGACGACCTGACTCCCACCGTGCCCGTGGGCGATTTCTCTGTACTGGAGCTGTTCCGGGGGCCCACCTCCGCTTTCAAGGACGTGGCCCTTTCCATGCTGCCCCAGCTGCTCACGGCCGCCAAAACCGTGAAGGGTATGGGAAAGGATATTCTGATCCTCACCGCCACCTCCGGCGATACCGGCAAGGCCGCTCTTGAGGGCTTTCACGATGTGCCCGGAGTGCGCATCTGTGTCTTCTACCCCGACGGCGGCGTTTCTCAGGTGCAGCGGGCTCAGATGGTGACCCAGGAGGGCAATAATGTGGCAGTCTGCGCCGTCCAGGGCAACTTTGACGATGCCCAGACCGGGGTCAAGAACATTTTCGCCGCCTGTCAGGGCAAGGACTTGCCCTTCGCCCTGTCCAGCGCCAACTCCATCAACATCGGCCGTCTGGCGCCCCAGATCATGTACTACTTCCGCTCCTACCGGGATCTGCTGGACACGGGAAAAATCAAACTGGGTGACGAAGTCAACTTCTCCGTCCCCACCGGCAACTTCGGCGACATTCTGGCGGGCTACCTGGCAAAGCTTCTGGGCCTGCCCGTGGGGAAGCTGATCTGCGCATCCAACGCCAACAACGTCCTGACGGACTTCATCCGCACCGGCACCTATGACCGCCGCCGTCCCCTGCTGAAAACCACCTCCCCCTCCATGGACATTCTGGTGTCCTCCAATTTGGAGCGGCTGCTGTACCTGCTCAGCGGGGACACCGCTCTGGTTGCCGACCTGATGAAGCGGCTGAACACCCAGGGCAGCTACACCGTGCCCACCGACCTGCTGGCGAAAATTCAGGGCGAATTCTGGGCCGCCTACTGCGACGATGCCCGGGCGGCTGAGATTATGGGCCGGGTTTACAAAAGCTACAGCTACCTGTGCGACCCCCACCCCGCCTCCGGCAGGGCAGC
>CAMGCA010000179.1 GCA_946011705.1 uncultured Clostridia bacterium
AAATTTGCCTGCTTTTCTGTTCTTCTCAGCCTGGCTGATACAACCCATGAACGTAGGGCGGGGGCTTGCCCCCGCCGATCCGGTTGGATGATTACCAAGTGAAAAACGGCGCTGAGTGTTCTATTATTAAAAGAACGTAGCCTCTAAGCACAAATCGTGCGTCGGCGGGGTCATGACCCCGCCCTACAATCTGTTTAGGAGTCATATTTTATGAGTATTGCAATGGACGCCGCCTGCCTGCAATGCAGCCTGCGGCGCAACTTAGAAACCGCCCAGTCCCTTGGCTCGGCGGAGGACACCATGGACTTTGCCCGGGATTTGATGAAACTGTATCTGGAAGGGCCGAAGGACGTGCCGTCCACCTGGTATACGCCAAAAATCGCCCGGCTGCTGCATGACCGCTACGGCCTGGACATCGACCGGTTCCGGCAGGAAAAGCTTGACTCCAACGCGTTGGTTCTGTCTCACATGGACGATATCCGCAGCCGGGTCATGGACGCGGAAAACCCGATTCTGGCGGGGCTTCAGTTCGCCATACTGGGCAATTACCTGGACTTTTCCGCCCTGCAGGGCCAGGTCAGCTTTGAGAAATTTACGGAAATGCTGGATTCTGCCGGTGAAATGCAGTTTGACATGGCGGTTTTTGAGCGATTCTGCCGGGATTTGCAGGTCGGGACCAAGCTTCTGTATCTGACAGACAACGCCGGAGAAATCGGTTTTGACCGGATTTTCGCCGAGGCCATCGCCAAAACCCATCCCAATCTGGAAATCACCTTCTGTGTCCGGGGCGGCCCCACGCTGAACGACGCCACCCGGGAGGACGCACAGGCCGTGGGGATTCCCTTCCGGGTCATCGACAACGGCAATCTCATCCCCGGCACCCAGCTGGAGGAGCTGGGCGCGGAGGCAAAGCAGGCTCTTCATGAAGCCGATGTGATCCTCGCCAAGGGTATGGCCAATGTGGAAACCATGCTGGGCTGCGGTTACAACATCTATTACGCGTTTTTAGTCAAATGCCAACGATTTGTGAATCTTTTCGGCAAGCCGCTGATGACCCCCATGCTGGTTGGGGAACAAAAAGAAAGCTGAGGTATTTTGAATGAAGAAAGTTGTCATCATCGGCGCCGGCCCCGCCGGTATCACCGCCGGCTATGAGCTGCTGAAGAACCGGGATGGTTCTGAGGAAACCTACGAGGTGCTGATTCTGGAGCAGAGCAACGCCATCGGCGGCATCTCCCGCACCGTGCGGCACAACGGCAACCGCATGGACATCGGCGGCCACCGCTTTTTCAGCAAAGACAGCGATGTAGCAAGCTGGTGGAGCGAAATCATGCCCAGGCAGGGCGCGCCCGCCATGGACGACAAGATTCTGGGCCGGGATGTCCCCGTCACCCCCGGCGGCCCGGATCCCGATGAAGAAGACCGGGTCATGCTCACGAGAAACCGGGTGTCCAGAATCTACTACAAGAAGAAGTTCTTCGATTACCCCGTGAAAATGAACTGGAATACCATCCACAACATGGGATTCCTGACCACCATGAACGCGGGCTTCAGCTACCTGTACTCCGCCGTCTGCAAGAAGGACGAGGATTCTCTGGAGAATTTCTACATCAACCGCTTTGGCCGCAAGCTCTACTCCATGTTCTTTGAGGGCTACACAGAAAAGCTCTGGGGCCGCCATCCCCGGGACATTTCCGCCGACTGGGGTGCCCAGCGGGTGAAGGGATTGTCCATTGTGGCCATTTTGAAGGATATTTTGCAGAAGGCCCTGCCCCAGAACGGCAAGAATACCCATGTGGAGACCTCCCTCATCGAAGAATTCCAGTACCCCAAGTTCGGCCCCGGCCAGCTGTGGGAGACCGCCGCCCAGGAGTTCGAGAATATGGGCGGTGAAATCCGCAAGGGCTGCAAGGTGGTGGAGGTTCACACCGAAGGAAACGCCGTGAAGGAGATGGTCTACGAGCAGGACGGTCAGAGGCACACTGTTGCCGCCGACTGCTTCATCTCCTCCATGCCGCTGAAGGATCTGGTGGCGGGCATGAACGATGTTCCCGCCGAGGTCGCCCGCATCGCCGCCGGCCTTCCCTACCGGGATTTCGTCACCGTGGGTCTGTGCGTCCGCAAGATCGCCCTGAAAAATGAGGCCAAGCTGAAAACCCTGCAAAATATCGTGCCGGACTGCTGGATCTATGTACAGGACGTGGGCGTGAAGCTGGGCCGGATTCAGATTTTCAACAACTGGTCTCCCTACATGGTGGCAAAGCCCCAGGAAACTGTGTGGATGGGTCTGGAATACTTCTGCGCCGAGGGTGACAAATACTGGAACATGAGTGAAGATGAATGGGTGGATCTCGCCGTGTCCGAGCTGCTGACCATGGGTGTTCTGGAAAGCCGGGAAGATGTGCTGGACAGCCACAAGGAGTGCGTCCAGAAGGCCTACCCCGCCTACTTTGACACCTATTACGAAATCGACAAGCTGGTTTCCTATCTGGACAGCTTTCAGAATCTGTACTGTGTAGGCAGAAACGGCCAGCACCGCTACAACAACATGGATCACTCCATGGTTACCGCCTTTGAGACCGTCAAAAATATCAAGCACGGTATTGTTGACAAAGCCAACATTTGGAGCGTCAATACCGAGGAGGAATACCATGAAGAAAAGAAGTAACCGGCTCTGGGATTCCTGCACCCGGACACTTGGGCTGGAAACAAAGCCGGAAAAGCGCTGGTTCATCGCCGCGTTTATTCTGCTGTTTGGTTACCTGTGGTTGTGCCAGTGTATGCGGTTTTTCCTGTCCTGTGA
This sequence comes from uncultured Clostridia bacterium, assembly GCA_946011705.1. Taxonomy (GTDB): domain Bacteria; phylum Bacillota; class Clostridia; order Oscillospirales; family Oscillospiraceae; genus Faecousia. The sequence goes on from CAMGCA010000179.1 coordinate 2,804, forward strand.
AGTGTCTTCCGGCATTGCCTGCACAATTCTGATGCCCGCCGTTCAGGTACTCCCCGTCTGCGTATTCGGCATCATGCTGTTCGCGAAATTCCGCATTCCCGCTTCCGCTGACAGCTTCCCGCGGCTGCGCCGCTTCTTCCCGGCGATGGTGTCCGCCCTGACCTTCGGCTATCTGCTGCTGTGGCTCATGGCCTACTACCCCGGCGGCTTCTCTCCGGACAGTCTCAATCAGCTGAAACAGGTTATTACCGGCAGCTACAACAACTGGCATCCGGTGATGCACACCTGGGTGTTCTTCTGGATTCCCTGGCAGATTTTCCATCATCCCGCCGGAATTACCCTGTACCAGATTCTCCTGTTCAGTCTGGCGGTGGGATACCTGTACCGGGTGCTGTGCCGCCGGGGCTGCCCCATGTGGTTTCTGATTGGCTCCTGGCTGTTTCTGATTCTGAACGCCCAAACCGCCAGAATCATGATGTTCCCCTGGAAGGATTCCGCCCTGACCATTGCCGCACTGGTGATTTTTACCCAGATTATCGAAATCTACGAAACTGATGGGGCGTGGCTGCGCAAATGGCACCACTTCCTCAGCTTTACCGCACTGTGCTTCCTGGCCACTGTGTTCCGGCATAACGCCATTCTGCTCACTGCACCGATCTACGGCATTATGTTGCTTTTTCAGGAAAAAGAACGCAAGACCGTTTTGCTTTCCGGCCTTCTTGTTCTGCTTGCCCTGTGGCTGCTGAACGGCCCTGTCATGACCCTGGCAAATGTGGAAAGTCCAACAGCGCGGCAGGAGGAAGTGCTGGGGCTGCCCATGACTATGCTTGCCGAGGTTTTCATCCATACACCGGAAAAGCTGTCCGCAAAAGCCTACGACTTCCTGAGCTGTCTTGCCACCACAGAGGAGTGGTTCGGCTACTATCAGACCGGCGACTTTAACTCCATCAAAATGAATTCCTCCCTCCCTCTTGTGGATTTGATCGAAAACGAGGGTGTCAAAACCGTTCTTCGTTATACCTTGGAAGCCACTCTTGCCAGCCCTATTCCCGCGCTGCGCGGCTTTATCACCCTGACGCAGATGGTCTGGAATCCCTCCACCCCCTTCGGTTTATACTACAACCCGCTGCCCTACTGTATGGATAACAGTCTCGGCGTAATCATGGGGCAGAGCACGGCGCTGACACAGGCCCTCACCTGCTTCAGCGATACTGCGGAGTCCCTGTTCCTGTACCTGTTTACCCAGAACATCGGCATGATCATCCTGATTGCCCTCTTCGCTGCCGTGACCAACGTGGGCCGGGGGAACCTAGGTCGGGCGTTTATGGTCTTTCCCATGCTCATCTACAATTTCGGCACCATGCTCCTGCTCACCGGTCCCGATTTCCGGTTCTTCCACTTCAATTTTGTCATCATCATTCCGCTGCTCTACCTGATTCTGTCCGGGAGGAAAAGCAATGAAACAGTTGCTTAACAAATACATGGCAGGCCTGTTCGGCTACCTGATCGTGGGCGGGCTGGCCACCATCGTGGAATGGGTTGGTTTCTGGCTGTTCGCGGAAAAAATGGGCATTGCGTACCTGCTGGCTACCGCCTTTGCCTTCGCCATTTCCACCTTCGCCAACTGGCTGTTCGGCAGACTGCTGGTTTTCCGCGGAAAGCAGAACCAGTCCCTTCTGCGGGAGATTCTGTCGGTGTACCTTGCCAGCGTTGTGGGACTGCTGCTGAATCTGCTGATCATGTTCGTGCTGGTGCAGCTTCTGGCTGTGGGCAAGATGCCCGCCAAGATCATCGCTACAATTCTGGTGTTCGCCTACAACTACCTGATTCGAAAGCTGGTTATCTACAAAAAATGACCGGGCGCCCAATTCTTAACGAAAATTTAATGAAATCCCGGGTGCCCTCCATTGCAAACGGTTTTTTCCTATGCTACAATAGGGAAAAATCGCTGTAGGAGTTTGATATGCTGCTGAAGTACCTTACCTGTTTCTTTATCTCTATGGTTCCGCTGGTGGAGCTGGGCTGGCGGTGCCCATGGCCGTGTCCATGGGGATTGACTATTGGCCGTCGCTGGTGATC
>CAMGCA010000180.1 GCA_946011705.1 uncultured Clostridia bacterium
CTCCCCCCGCCCGGCTGCGTCCGCCTATCGCCCATGTGCGTCGCCGGTGGCCTTCGCCCAGTAGGTGCCGGGGTCAAGGTAATAACCAGCCCGACCATCCTCGTTGGTGATAAGGGTGCCGACTTTCTGGGCGCAGGCTTCATCCGAATAGACAGTGATGTGCCAGCCTTCCACGGATTCGCCAGTATTGGTCTTTTTGTAGGACCAGACCAGACCCTGCTCCTTGTTGAGCCAGGTATCTACAGTGGTTTCACCGGCTTTTACCGTTACATCGTGGAAGCCCAGTTCTGTTAGCCAGTAATTGTCCTCCGTGGGAAGCTCCACTACGGTGTACCGCCCTAACGGAAGATTCTCGGTGCAGGCATAGCCATTGTCATCGGTGGTGAAGTCTCCGTAGGAATTGCCCTCGGAATCTCTCACCCGGAATGTCCAGCCGCCAAGCTGATTGCCGGTGTTGGTGGTCTTGCGGATTTCAATACGCCCATAATGGGTGTTGGTGAAGGTGACCTCTGCGGTCTGACCAACGGCAACTGTGACAGACTTTACAGCGGTATCAACTTCCCAATAAGGGTCATCCGTGGGCAGCTCCTTTGCATAGTAGGTGCCGGAGATCAATCCCGTAACCGTCACGGTGCCATCTGCACCGGTGGTATAGGGAGAGCCGGAGACTGCGCTGGTACAGGAAGAATCCGTATACAGCCCGATCTGCCAGCCACTTAGGTTTGCACCCGTGTTTGTGACCTTGACCAGCTTCACACTACCGGTGTTCAGCTTGTTGGTGAAGCTGACTGCGGCGGTGCCACCTGCGGTTACAGTCACCGCCTGCGGGTTAGTACTGGAACAGTAGTACAGAGCGTTGATGGAGCTGTCGGTATTTCCCAGCTCCTTCACATAGTAGGTGCCGGGGGTAAGCCCGGTGACGGAAATCTTACCGCTGGAATTGGTGCTGTGCGGCCCCGAAACCAGCGTGGTGCAGGCAGAATTGGAGTATATTCCAAACTGCCAGCCCGAGAGACTCTGTCCGTCCTCGGTGGTTTTCGTCAGGCTGATGGAGCCGGTATTCAGTTTGTTATTGAAGCTGACCGAAGTGCTGCCGCCTGCGGTTACAGTTACCGCCTGTGGGTTGGTGCTGGAGCAGTAGTACAGAGCGTTGATTGCGCTGTCCGTATGCCCCAACTCTTTGACATAGTAGGTTCCTGCCGACAGGTCTGTAACGGATATCTTTCCGCTGGTGTTGGTGGTATGGGGTCCAGATACAAGGCTGGTACAGGCGCTGTTGCTGTAAATACCAAACTGCCAGCCGGACAAGTTCTTTCCGTCCTCGGTGGTCTTTGTCAGGCTGATGCTCCCCACCTGCGGCACGGCTTTCAGTTTGAAATAGGCCTTGAGGGAGCCGGTGGATGCACTGCAAAGGGATATGGTAGTCTGATAGCTGGAACCGCTCATGTACCAAAGGCAATAGGTGGAGTTGGATGCGGATGGTACAGTACGGGTCGCGGAATAAACCGTAGACTCCGAAATCGTCCCAGTCTGTGTGACGGTAAGCATATTGCCGCTCTTGCTGAAGCTGGCCCCGTTCCCATTGGAGAAGCTGAAATTGGACAGCACACCATTGGAGTCTGTCACAGAAGCAGTTGTGCCGTTCAGAGTGATGGTTGGCGCACTACTGCTGGCTGAGGAAGTAAAGCTGGGAATCTTCTTCGCGGATTGGACATAGGAAACCAGCGTGTTGTAATTGGTAGCAAAGTTCGTAACCGATGCCACGCCCGCATTGTAGAAGATGTCACCAGCCGTTCCGCTCTCGTTGGTGGAGTTGACCGTAAATGAGCTGGGATCACGCAGGCCACAGACAATTTCAAAGATCAGGAACTGGGTGGCTATCCGCAGGGGGACATTGGGATTCGCGTCCTTCTTGGTGGTTGTAACGCTGATGGAATGATCCCACATCTGATTGCTGTAGAGGAGAATCAGGCCAATGGCTTCCCTCCGTTCGGCAGGCAGAGCGTACCACACATTGCTGCCGGTGGTGCTGCCGCTGCCATCCAGAGTTACCTCCCGGTCAACGGAGTTGCCGGAGGTGCTGGCTGCGTAGCTGCGCCATGGCTCAATACAGTACAGAGGGTCGTCCGCATAGGCAACACCGCCGTACCGGGCAAAGTGCCAGCCCAAGTTTTTGATGTATGCTGTGCGGGTGGTGCCTGTACCGTTGGGCTTGTAGGCACAGGTTACCTGACTGTTCAAAACCGTGGTGTAATTGCCGTTATCTGCATAATCGAACAGCATGATGCTGCTTTGGGTACTTGCCAGAGCCATTACGCCGTATTCATCTTCAGAATCGTCGGACAGTGTCTGCTCAGACGCAGATTCCGATTCTGAAATGTTGTTACCAGGTATCTCCTCTGCAAATGCACTGGGAATCATACCGATCAGAAGCAGCACCACAAGAAATAAGGCTGCTATTCGTTTTATCATGGGTAAAAACTGTTCCTTTCTTTAGATTTGTGCTGGGGGTTGTTCTTCTTTTTCAGACTGTACGGGTAGTTAGAAGGGGTGAGGTGTGGAGAGGGGGAACCGCAGGATCACTTGGCGCAGTCCTGTGAAATGGGCAGACTGCCCCCTTGTGAGTGGTTATCGTTCCTGTTCCCGCTGGCGTTTTCGGTAAAACTCCAATGCCTTTACAATGGTATCCTCAATCTTCTGCGCAGGCGTCCCCGGCGCGAAGTATTTGCTGATACGCTCCTTCGGAATTTTGAACTGCTCCTTTTGGTTGGGCTTTTCCTCCTGCATGATGGAGAAAATCACATCCATGTTCAGCCTGCCTTCTTCTGAAAATTTCCGCATTTTCATCGCCTGAACATGAGATGGGGTGCAGTCCTCCGTTGTCATGGTTTCGTACAGATCATGCTGCTCCTGCTGGGTCAGGTAGGATAGCTCCACCGCAGGGCGCAGAGCAATTTGCAGCTTGTCCTTTTCTTTCAGAACGGAGTTGTCCACCAAGTCCAGAACTTCGGGAATCAACTCCGTCAGACGGATTAACTTTCGCACTTGCTCATGACTTTCTCCCGCCTGTTCTGCCAGAATCTCTCTGCTTTTCTTACCAGAGAAATGGGGCAACACTGTTGCACCATTTTCTTTGCTCGGTCTGCCAGCCTGCCTACGCATAGCATCCAGCTTCATCTTATAGGCAAAGGCTTTTTCAGACGGCAAAAGCAGCTCCCGCTGCAAATTGGAATCCACCATGATCACGGTCGCTTCCTCGTCTGTCAGTTCCCGGACAATACAGGGCAGTTGCAGTTTCGCAATCAGGGTACACGCCAGCTTGCGGCGATGACCGGCAACCATTTCGTAATGCCCGTTCTCTTTGGGGCGCACAATGGCAGGAACCAGAATGCCGTGCTGTTTCACACTCTCCGCCATCTCGATCATGTTGTCATCCATGCGGACTTTGAAAGGGTGATTGGGGAAATCGTCAATCTGGTCAATAGGGATTTCCTGTACCCTCGGCTGACTGGCAATGTCTCGCTCCTCCTGGGTGGTGAACAGACTATCGACTGATGTTAGCAGATTTGCTGCGCTGTTTTTCGCCAATGTCCATTACCTCCTTCACCAGAGTGCGGTAGGCTTCCGCCGCGCGGCCTTTCGGCTCATGCTTGAAAATGCTGTGGTCTGCGGTGCTGATTTCCGCCAGCCGAACTGTGGATGGGATTACCGTCTGCATAATGGGCAGATGCTTACCGTAGGCGGCTTTGACGGATGCCACAATATCCTTGCGAAAATTCGTTTCATTTGCCATGGTCATGAACACACCGCCGATTTTCAGCTTAGGGTTAATCTGCCTCTTAATGTTCTGCACGGTATTGACCAACTCCGTCATGTTTTCGGCAGCAAAATACTCTGCCTGAACCGGGATCAGAACATAATCCGATGCAGACAGAGCATTGATGACCAGCATACCGAGAGACGGGCGGCAATCCAGCAGCACATAATCGTAGTCCTGTTTGATTTGGTCTACATACTGCCGCAGCACCGTCTCCCGGCTCATGACATTCACCAGTCCCACCTCAACGGCGGACAGAGTTCGGTTGCCGGGGACGAAATCAAAGCCCTCGTGATGGTGGCAGATTTCCGGATGATCACCGCCGCTGACACCCGCCACGATGTCGTTCATGGCATTGCCCAGTGTCAGCGGCAAATCATTCGGTTTTCGCAGTCCCAGCATTTTGGTTAAGTCCCCCTGCGGGTCAACATCCAGCAGAAGAACCTTCTTGCCCTGCATCGCCAGTCCAGCGCCCAGGTTATACACCGTAGTGCTTTTCCCCACGCCGCCCTTCTGGTTGGCAACGGCAATGACCTTCGTTTTTGCCATTTGGGTTTTTCCTCCTTAAATAGATTTAGCCGCCTGCGGTATGGCAGACGGCTATGTACTGGAAACAGAAAAACCGCCTACTTGAAGACAAGTAAGCGGTTGTGGTATGTATTAGATTCTTTTCACAGGGGCGGAGAGGACTTTCATAATCAGCTCATCCACGCAGTCAGTGAAGCGCTCTGCACGGATTAAGCGGTTTTTCAGTTCGACAAGACTTCTGACCAGAACATTGTATTCGGATTCGTCCAAATATAAATAATGCTTTTTCTTAAACATGAGATGCACCTCCTTGGGTGTATCATACATGATAGGGGAGAGGAGGGCAACTGTGCAAAACACATAAACTATATTTCGATATATCAGAGTTGGTCAAAACCAGTCAGACGGTTCAGAAATTGTTTTTGGGTTGTCGAGACAGGAAAAACAGGGTGTCTGAAAGGACTGTTGAGCCATGGAAAACCCATGGCTAAGGCCCCAAAATTAACATATCGGATAACAAATTTG
>CAMGCA010000181.1 GCA_946011705.1 uncultured Clostridia bacterium
GTGTAGATAAACACGATGCACTCCATCGTGCGGTAGGCAGGCAGCACAAAGAAAATACAGACAACCCGCAGCAGACAAACGGTAATCAGGGTCGGCAGCCGGGGTGTCAAGGGATCGCCCTAGCCGCAGCACGCCCCGGTGAAGGCTTCTGCCACCGCGGAGAACACGAAGAAAGGTGCCATCATGTGGGTATATCGGACGACCAGAGGGATAACCGATGCCCGGTCGGCACCGGGGACAAACCATCCGCCGATGATGCCCGCTCCCAGATACAGCACAAGACTCACCAGTGCCACAGCACCGACTGACATTCCTGTGCCCAATAGCACACCTTTTTTCACCCGTCCCGGCTGGTTTGCGCCCAAATTCTGTGCCGTATACGTTGTGAGCGCCGGACTCATGGCATCGGCAATCAGCCAGATCAGCAGATTCATCTTGTCACAGATGCCCCAGGCGGCAATGCTGTCGGTACCCATGCCATTGACGCTGGCCTGCACGATGGAGTTGGCAATGGGGAAGAGAATGGACTGGAGCGCCAGAGGGATGCCGGTTTTGACCATCGCGCTCATGTGCTCGCCACAGAAATGGACATGCAGCATGGACTTTCCTTCGGAAATATGCTCCATTTTACGGATCATTCCCGCGACGCACAGGACGCTCACGATCTGTGCGGCAACCGTCGCAATGGCGGCACCCTGAACGCCAAGACGGAACGCTCCCACCAGCAGGAAATCCCCCACGATATTCAGGATGGAGCTAAGAATCAGCACATACAGCGGCCGTCTGGAATCACCGAAGGCTCGGAGAATACCCGCCATCATATTGTAGAGCACCATTGCCCAGATACCGCCGAAGTAAATCCGGGTATAGGCAAGGGTTTGCGGATAAATATCCTGGGGTACTGCCATGATGTTCAGCAGCTGCGGCGTAAAGATCACGCCGGCAACGGCACAGAGCACACCGAGAATCAGCGCCAGCGTACCCGCGGTGCGGACGCAGCAGCGAAGGCTTTTTTCATCCTTTGCGCCGTAGTAGCCGGAAATCAGGATGGTTGCACCTGCCGCCAGACCGTTCATGAAGTTAATCGGAAACTTAAACAGGGTGTGCACGGAATCGATGGCGGCAAGCCCCACCTTTCCCGCAAATTGCCCCACGATCACCGCGTCGGCAGTGGTATAGAGCTGCTGGATAAGGCTTCCCAAAATCATAGGAACGATAAAGGCAGTCAGTACTTTGGGAATGCTTCCTCTGGTCAAATCCAATTCTTTATTCATGATGTACCTCTCCAAATCAAAAACGCGGCAGCCACAAACTCCAATAGCGGAATCCTGGCTGCCGCGAACGTTTTCTCACGACAAAAATACACGCACCCTTACAACTTCAGTGCGCGATATGATCTCCTGCAGTTCTTCTGACTTGTACCTCAAACGATTGCTGCCGCTGCCTTCTCAGGTTACCCCAATGACCGGCTTCCGCCGACGCGGTCAGAATCTCGATACTTACAGCACCGTTGTGTGTTGGGCCTTGCACCCCGTTCTCTTTTCAGCTTTCCAACCGGCTTGCGCATTGGAAAGCACAGGACATATTTGTTATGCGTTTTATCGTTAAAAATATTATCATATCATGAATCGTTTGTCAATATGGCGTTGCCCCTCTCAGTCATCAGTGGCTGAAAGGGGCTGTATTATCAGTTGATATCCAATTCTGCCGTGACCTGATAGTAGTCACAGGCGTGGGCAGTATAACCCGTCACATTGGTCTTGGAAATCATGTTCATTTGCAGGAAGGAGCAGAAGACATAGGCGTTGTCATCGAGGATTGCCTGCTGTAGGCGGACTGCCAGCTCACCGCGCTTGGCGGTGTCGAACTCGGTGGACAGTTCTTCGATCATTGCTCTGACTTCCTCGTTCTCATAGGCGCCAAAATTGTAGCTCATGCCGGGCAGGCAGCTGGTGGTGAAGAAATACTGGGGATCACCGGAGGGGGCGGTGACCAAGGCGGAGGCGTAGACATCCCAGCTGGTCATATCCTTTAAGAACTCCCGACGATTGGCGGTGCAGTTGATGTCCACATCCATGCCGATTTCTTTCAGGGATGCCTGCACGGATTCGGCCAGCAGGGGCAGCTCCTGACGGCTGGGATAGGTCAGCCACCGAATGGTCAGCTTCACGCCGTCCTTCTCCCGGATGCCGTCGCCGTCGGTGTCCACCCAGCCGGCGGCTTCCAGAACCGCCTTGGCTCCTTCCGGATCGTAGGTTTCCGTAGTGACCTTCTCACCGCCGAAAGAGGAGAAGCCGTTGGGGAACGCGCCGTTGCCGGGAACGCCGTGCCCATCCAGCAGGGTCGCCACGAAGCCTTCCTTATTGATGCCCATGGCGATGGCTTTCCGAACTGCCGTGTCCTGAATGATAGGGCTGGTCATGTTCATGGAGCCGAAGAAGGCCCGGGAGGTCTGAATGGAGGAGAACTGATAGTCGCCGTTTTCAAAATTGGGGTAAGCCTCGTATGCCATGCCGTAGGCGGCGTCAATGTCGCCTGATTGCAGGGCGGCGGACAGGGTGTCGCCGTTAGACAGCGTACGGATGGTCAATTCATCGATCTTGGGGGTGCCGTTCCAGTAATTCGTGTTCTTGGTCAGCGTCAGGTGATCGTCGGTGACCATGTCCACCACCACATAAGGACCGGTGCCGGCAACGATGCCGGTTTCAAAGTCGCTGGCGTCCACATCGATAATGCAGCCGTAGGGGTCGCCCAGATAGTTCATGAGGGCGGGGTTGGGCTCGCTGGTGGTAATGGTCAGCACCTGACCGTCTGCCTTGACATCAATGATCTTGGTGTCGCTGGGAGCGCGGTCGTGGTTCGCAAGTAAATGGTCAAGGCACTGCTTGACAGCCGCGCCGTCCATTTTTCGTCCGCTGGAGAAGGTGACGTTGTCCTGCAAGGTAATGGTCCAGGTGCAGTTGCCGTCGTTGCTCCATTCCTTTGCCAGCCAGGGTTCCAGCTCCATGGTGTCGGTGTAATGCACTAGTGTCTCGCCGATGCCGTAGCGGATGCAGGCCCAGCCATTGTAGGTGCGGTGGGGGTCAACGGTTTCCTCCCAGTTTTCGGAGTTGAAGGTGGTGTCACCGATGGTCATGACCTTCCTGGCGGAAGCCACAGCCTCCACTTCCTGCCTTCCGCAGCCTGCCAGCAGCGAAACAGCAAGGCTCAAAAAAAGCATCAGAGAAAGCAATTTTTTCATTTTGACCATCCTTTCTGTTATAAAATGCTGTCAATGAGACGCTTTGTATACTCATTCCGTGGATTTTCAATGACCGCATCAGGGGTTCCCTCTTCCACGATACGTCCCTGATACAGAACCACCACCCGGTCGCAGAACTGCTGCACCAGAGAAATGTCATGGCAGATAAAGAGAATGGACAGGTTGCTCCCCTGCCGGGCACGCAGCTCGTTCAACAGGTTCAAAATCTCCTTCTGTACCGTCAAGTCCAGCGCGGAGGTGGCTTCATCGCAGATGAGAAGCCTCGGCTTCACGGCAAGGGCCCGGGCGATGGCCGCCCGCTGGCACTGACCGCCGCTGACCTGATGGGGATAGCGATCCGCAAAATCAGCCGGAAGCCCGCACTTTTCCAGCAGCCGCTCCACTTCTTCGCGGGTTTCCTTCCGGGACATCCCGATGTTTCGCAGACTCTCCCCAATGCCGTCCCCCAGGGTCCGGCGAGGGTCAAAGGAATCTATGGGGGTCTGGAAAACCATCTGCATTTTCCGGTAGACGCTGCGCAGGTCTTTTCCCTTTAGACGGGTAATGTCTTCCCCGTCCAGGTGGATTCTGCCATCGGTGGCGTCCACCAGCCGGGTAATCAGGTTCACCAGGGTGGTCTTGCCGCTGCCGCTTTCCCCGATGATGCCCAGACACTCGCCGGGGTTTAGGGAAAAGCTGATGTCGTTTACGGCGGTGAAAGCATCCTGACCGCTGCGGGAAAAGACCTTTGTCAGATTACTTACTTTCAAAATCGGTTCCATCTCATGCCCTCCGTAGTCTCGGCACCGCGGAAAGAAGCTGCCGGGTATACTCCGCCTGTGGACTCCCAAGAACCTGCCGGGTGTCGCCATACTCCACGGCTTCCCCGTTCTTCATCACCAGCACCTTGTCTGCCATGGCCCCGATGACACCAATGTTGTGGGCCACCAAGATAATGGCAGTACCGAAAGTCTTTCGCACCAGCAGCATTTCCTCTACCACCTGCTTCTGGACAGATACATCCAGTGCGGAGGTGGGTTCGTCCGCCATCAGGACGCTGGGATTCAGAAGCATAGCCGCGGCGATGCCTACCCGCTGCTGCATTCCGCCGGACAGTTCAAAGGGATAGCTTCCAAGGACTCGTTTTCCATCCTCAAAGCCCAGCTTGCCCAGAAGTTCCATTGCCCGGTCGAGAAATTCCGCTTTGGAGATTTTCTCGTGCTCGGTCATGGTTTCATAGAGCTGCGCCCCAATGGTGCGGATGGGGCAGAAGGAGCTGCCCGCACTCTGGAAGATCATGCCCAGCTCTGGGCCGTTGAGTTTGCGAAGCTCTTTGGGGGGCAGATCGGGAAGGTTTCTCCCTTTGTACCAGATATCCCCCCGGGTCACCATTCCGGCGCTCCCCAGCAGACCCATGGCGGCTTTGATCAGGGTGGATTTTCCGCAGCCGCTTTCGCCCACGATGCCCAGAATCTCTCCCGGCTCCACGGTAAAGCTCACATCCTTTACCGCAAGGAAGCCGTTGTAGGCAATATCCACATGGTCATATCGCAGAATTTCCTCCATATGGTTACCTCCCTCGGCTCTACGGGTCTGCGTAGTCCCCGAAGGTGACGCCCCAC
>CAMGCA010000182.1 GCA_946011705.1 uncultured Clostridia bacterium
CCCCACGGGCGAAGGCTCGCATTGCCCGTGGGGGCATCCCCACAAATTCCAATTTTCCGCGCTGGCAATGGACGCTGCTTTCCTTTGGGATCCAGCCTTGACATTCCGGGGCAGGCAAATTATAATCTGTATGGAAATATGAGAAACAGTCGAGGAATGAAAATGGAAAAATTACTGGAACTGTATCAGGAAATGGGGATTTCTCCCGCTGTGTACGCCTATGGTGAACAGGCGCTGGAGGGCCTTAAGGACCGCTTCGCCGCCATCGACCGGGTAGCGGAATACAATCAGGCCAAGGTGCTGCGGGCCATGCAGAAAAACCGGGTATCCGCCGCCTGCTTTGTGCCTACCTCCGGCTATGGCTACGACGATTTTGGCCGGGACACCCTGGAGCGGGTCTATGCCGACGTGTTCCACACGGAAGCGGCGCTGGTGCGGCCCCAGATCACCTGCGGAACCCACGCCCTGACCATTGCCCTCAGCGCAAATCTTTTGCCCGGTGACGAGCTGCTGTCCCCCGTGGGCCTGCCCTACGACACCCTGCAGGAGGTCATCGGTATCCGCGAAAGCCCCTGCTCTTTGGCAGAATACGGCGTTGCCTACCGGCAGGTGGATCTGCTGGCGGACGGCACCTTCGACTATGAGGGCATCCGAAAGGCCATAGGTCCCAAGACAAAGCTCATCACCATTCAGCGCTCCAAGGGCTACGCTACCCGGCCCACCTTCTCCGTTTCTCAGATTGGGGAGCTGATTGCCTTCTGCAAGGGAATCAAGCCCGATGTGCTGGTGATGGTGGACAACTGCTACGGTGAGTTCGTGGAAACCATGGAGCCTTCCGATGTGGGAGCGGATATGACTGTCGGCTCCCTCATTAAGAATCCCGGTGGCGGCCTTGCTCCCATCGGCGGCTACATTGCCGGCACCCGGGAATGCGTGGAGCGCTGCGCCTACCGGCTGTCCGCTCCCGGTCTGGGCAAAGAAGTGGGTGCCAACCTTGGTCTCATGACAAGCCTGTATCAGGGCTTCTTCCTGGCCCCCACCGTCACCGCCGGTGCGGAAAAGGGCGCGATTTTTGCCGCCAACCTCTATGAGCCCCTGGGCTTCCGCTGCGTCCCCAACGCCACGGAGAGCCGCCACGATATCATTCAGGCGGTGGAGCTCGGCAGTGAAGAGGGCATGATTGCCTTCTGCAAGGGCATTCAGGCCGCAGCCCCTGTGGATTCCTTCGCCACCCCCTACCCCGGCGATATGCCCGGCTATGAGGACAAGGTGATTATGGCCGCAGGCGCCTTCGTCCAGGGCAGCTCCATCGAGCTTTCCGCCGACGGCCCCATCCGCCCCCCCTACGCCGTGTATTTTCAGGGTGGCCTGACCTGGTATAACGCCAAGCTGGGCATTCTCATGAGCCTGCAAAAAATGGTGGATGCGGGACTTGTGAATCTGTAACCAAAACGGCTCCGCACGAAAGCGCGGAGCCGTTTTGCTCATTTATGCAGTTTTCCAACGATTTTATCCTTCATCCGTGTCATAAGGTTCCCCATGGTCAGGGTTTCGGTGTCCACGCTGCGGGCCAGGTAATCGTCAATTTTTTTCGGGTGATAGACCCGGCTGCGGCGGTAGGCCTGCTCCAAGGGCTGGTCAAAAATGTGCCGGATATAGGCGCCCAGTTCCTCCTCCAGCCGCTTTGGGTAGTCCGGGTCCACCAGAATGGGCTGACTGAGCATTTCCATGTAGGCCTCGTCATCCTGGTCAAGCCTGATAATCTCCTCAATGGCGGCGTCAAAGGAGGGGTAGTCCGCCACATTGATAAAAGCTCTCCTGTTGAAAATCTCCGTCACCGTGGGGCTTCCGTAATACACGGGGATGGTGTCGGCGTAGAAGGCATCCATGATCTTCTCCGTCACAAAGCCATAGTGGTTGGTGCTCTCAAAGCAGAGGGTGAACTTGCACTTGCGCTGGAAGTCCACCTTGCTTTCGTTTTCAAAGCTGACCACCTTGCCATCGGGCATATTGTTGAGATAGGAGCCGGGGGACTCCACCCGTTTATACCCGCACAGCTTCTTGAAGAAGTCTCCCCGGATATTGAATTCCGACTCATGGCCCGCAATGAAGTTGGCAAAGTACTCTTTCTGTTTCAGCAGCGCTTCCGCCGTTTCCCGATTCCGGGGTTTTTCAGGCAGGCTCTGCCAGTGATTCCGGGGCCAGACACAGGTCGGCAGGTAGAAATTTCGATCTCCGAACTGAATTGGATAGGGACAGATGGAATAGTCGATCAGGTTAAAATCCGGGATGTAATTCTCGCCGGAGTGCATGATGCGCACCTGGGGCTTGCCGCAGTAGGGGTAGTGGTCGTCCTCGGAAAAATTGCAGATCAGGTAGTCCGGGTCGTCACTGATCTGCACATCAAAGCCCTGAAGCTTCAGAATGTCATAAATCAGGTTCTGGGTCTCATCAAAGTCGTCGCCCATGCCGCAGTAGTTCAGCTTTACGGTCTTCAAGCCGTCACGCTCCTTATCCATTTGGTTTTGGATATTATATCCCTATTTGGGCGGATTTGCAAGCATTTTACCCATATTGACAGGGAAGATAATCGGTACTATAATGGCAAGAAAAAAGGAGTTTTCTGCCGATGCAGTCTGATACAGCCCATCCTCTGCTCTTTCAGCGAATCCTGTGTGCGCTGGCCCGCCTGGGGAACACCTACCGGATTCCCCTGGTGTCCGCGCTGGTATTCGGCTTTCTGGCCCACACCTTCGCCTTTACCAACAAGCTTGTGAATCATGACGAGGTACAGTGCCTGTTTTCCAAAGGCGCCACCGTGGTCTCCGGCCGGTGGGGGCTGGGAGCACTGGATTCCCTGTTCCCCAATGTATCCATGCCCTGGATTTACGGTGTAATTACCCTGGTTTTGCTGGCCATTTCCGTGTGCGTTCTGGTCAACGTCCTTTCCATCCGCAGCGGATGGATGCAGGCGCTGGCCGCCGGGCTGGTCCTTACCTTCCCATCCCTCACGGGAACCTTTGGCTATCTGTTCACAGCCAGCAGCTACGGAGTCGCCTTTCTGCTGGCGGTACTGAGCGTCTGGCTGCTCCGGCACAGATCCGCGTGGTATTTGCTGGGGGCGGTGGTCTGTATGGTGCTGTCCTTAAGCATTTATCAGGCATACGTTTCTCTTTCCGCCGCCCTGCTGGTGCTGGTTCTCATCCGGCAGCTGCTGGATGGCGAAGACGTTGCGGCGGTTTTTCGCCGGGGTGTTGGGTACGTCCTGTTCCTTGCACTGTCTCTGGGCCTTTACTTTGGGTTGACTCAGCTGATTCTGAGGCTCAAGCATGTCCAGATGGTCAGCTATGCGGCTGACAGTGTGACCTTTGATTTCCGGTCCCTGCCCGGTAATCTTGTGCTCGCGTACCAGAACTTTGCCCGGAACTTCCGGGAACCCGCCTTTGGGCTGATCCCCACCGCTTTTTCCCGGCGGGTGCACCTGCCAGCGCTGGTGTGCGCCGCCGTACTGCTGGTTTTTCAAGGTTTCCGGATGCGTAAAAAACCGATGTCTGTGCTGCTTCTGACCGCGCTGACGGCGGTGCTCCCTCTGGCGATCAACTGTATGTACCTGTTCACAGCGCCGGATTCCATCCACACCCTGGTGCTGTACAGCTTTGTTTGCGTATATCTGCTGGTGCTGACCCTCGCTGACAGGACGCTGGACATGGCATCCCCCCAAAAATGGGCGGAAGCTGTCCGGCGGGCCGCTCTGAACGGAACAGTGTTTCTCTGCGCGGCGATCATTATGGTCAATGTCTATGTGGCGAATACCTCCTACCTGGGGCTGCACCTGCGCTACGAGAATGCCTACGCCTTCTACACCACCCTCATCGCGGACATCCGACAATGTCCGGAGTTTACCGAGGGGACAAAGCTGGCAGTCATCGGCAGCTGGGAGGACCCGGATTTCTATGAGGCACATCTGGATGTTACCAATTACCTCACCGGCGTCACCGGCTTTAAGCCCGACAGCTATTCCGCTCAACGGTTCCTGCAATACTACCTGGGTTTTTCCATTCCCTTTGTCTCAGAGGAGGAAGCGGCAGACATTGCCGCGTCGGCGGAATTTGCTGAAATGCCCCGCTATCCCTATTATGGTTCTACCCGAAAAATTGGGAATACCATGGTCGTCAAGCTCTCCTGATAAGTAGAACACGCTCTCAAAAAATGGGAGCGTGTTTTTACATAGCGCCAAAAAAAGACCCGCCTTTCCGGCGGGTCTTTCGGGATGTACAAATCAGGCTTCCAGGTTGATGCCGGTCTCCTTGGAGAAGACATGGCAGACATGGCCGGGGAAGTTGTACTTGACAGTGTTGCCGTTGGACAGGGCAGCAACCTCGGCGCCGGTCATGTTCATGGTGGAAACAACCATGACCACATCGCGGCCCATGGAGGTGACGTGCAGGTGCACGGAGGAACCCATCAGCTCGGACACATCGACAGTGCCCTCGATGCCGCTCTTCTCCAGGTTGATGTGCTCGGGACGGACGCCCAGAACCACATCCTGCTCAGCAACGTTGTTGGCGGCCAGCTTCGCCTGCTTCTCCTCGGACAGCTCGACGGTCAGGCAGTCCAGCTTGACAGCGTACTTGCCGTTCTCCTTAACCAGCTTGGCGTTCTCGAACAGGTTCATCTGAGGAGTGCCGATGAAGGTAGCAACGAACAGGTTGTGAGGATGGTTGAACACTTCCTGAGGAGTGCCGATCTGCTGGATGAAGCCGTCCTTCATGATGACGATCCGGTCGCCCAGAGTCATAGCCTCGGTCTGGTCGTGGGTAACGTAGATGAAGGTGGTGTTGATACGCTGACGCAGCTT
>CAMGCA010000183.1 GCA_946011705.1 uncultured Clostridia bacterium
GCGGACCGACGCGTCCCGGGCCGATGTCCAGCGGAAGAGTGCGTATGGCTTCTCCGCACTGAAGGACGCACCCGGCGTGGAGTCCGTCACCGGACTGGGCCTGATGATCGGCGTGAAGACAACGGCTCCCGCGGCTGACGTGGTGAAAACCTGCATGGAAAGAGGCGTTCTGTGCCTGACAGCCAAGGACAAGGTCCGCCTGCTGCCAGCTCTGAACATTCCCCTGGAAGACCTGGAATACGCCGTGGAGACTCTGAAATCGGCAGCGGAGGAACTGGCTTGAAATTGCGAAGCTTCTCGGAAAAGCCGCGAAAATTGCTTGGTTGGGCAGGCTTTTTGGTGCTGGTGGTGTGGACATTGGCTCTTTTGCGGCTGAATTACTGGCGGATCTACGACAACACTTTCTGGGTGGATGAAACCTGGTCCATTCGTCTTGCCAGAATGACGCTGCCGGATATGGTCAAAAAAACAGCAACGGATATGCACCCGCCGCTGTTCTATATGCTGGCCATGGCGCTGAACCGGCTGCTGGGGGAGAACGGCCCGGCCTATCATCTGTCGGCCCTGATTCCCTATATGGGTATTCTGTTTCTGGCCTGCACAGAGATTCGGCGGCAGTTTGGGCTGGGCCCGGCTTTTCTGCTGGTTACCGTCATGTCCCTGATGCCGGAGCCGCTGTACTTTAACGTGGAAGTGCGGATGTACTCTCTGGGCGCATTTCTGGTGCTGACGGCGTATCTGGCGCTGCGCAGAATCCTCACCCGGAACCGGCTGCCGGAGTGGGTGATCTTTTCTCTGGCATCCCTGGGAGCAGCCTATACCCATTATTACGCCCTGATCAGTGTGGCGTTTTTCTACCTGATTCTGGTGATTCCGTCTCTGCGTGACCGGAAGTTCCGGCAGCGTACCGCTATTACATGGGCGGCAGCGGTAGTCGGCTATCTGCACTGGCTGGGGGTGCTTCTGAAATCGCTGGTATCTACCGCCGGGGACTGGTGGCTCAAGGAGATTCCGAAGCTATCGGAATGTCTGCTCTATTTCTTTGAATCCTGGTATCTGGCTGGGCTGTTTGGTCTGATTGTGGCAGCCTATCTGTTTATTAGCGTAAGACAGAGGAAGGGGAAAGAAGAGAAGACGTTTATTTCCCCGGACAGCCTGTGGGTATTGGCTGGACTTGCGTCTCTGGCGGGAACGGCTGCCGTGGGCCTGGTTCTGTCCTACGCGGTGAGACCGTTCTTTGTGATTCGGTATCTGTACCCACTGACCCCAGTGGTATTCCTGATTCTGGGATTCTGCCTGTCCAAACTGGACAGGAGCAAGCTGCTGTGCTTTGTGCTGACGGCGGGGATTGTTGTGTGGATCTGGCCGACATATCTGCACATTCGGGATGACTATAAGTATCAGGATATGTGCACGAAGGAATTCCTGGAAATCGTGCAGCCCGGCGAAAACGCGGTGTTTTACATGGAGAACATGGCGGATTTTTACTATTACTTCCCGGATATTCCAGAGAAATACCACTGGAAAATCAAGGACGCGGATACAACCTATGATGAGATCTGGTATTTCAAGGAGACAAAAGGGGAGCCGGAGGATATTCCGGGATACCGCAAAGAGATGGTTACAAAGGGCTTGTTTACGGGCTGGTATTATTACTACGCCTGGCGCTATCAGGCTGTGGAGTAATATGGTTTTGGAGGGGATAATATGAATCTGAAAGGGAAAAGCTTTCTGAAGCTGCTGGATCTGACTCCGGAGGAAATCACCGGGCTTTTGGAGCTGGCCGCGAAATTGAAGGCAGAAAAAAAGGCCGGTGTGTCTCACCGGCTGTGTGAAGGAAAGAACATCGTCCTGCTGTTTGCCAAGGATTCCACCCGAACCCGCTGTTCCTTTGAGGTGGCGGGCCACGATCTGGGTATGGGCGTGACCTATATCGGCTCCTCCGGCTCTCAGATGGGCAAGAAGGAGTCCATCGCCGATACCGCCCGGGTGCTGGGCAGAATGTTTGACGGCATCGAGTACCGGGGCTTTGAGCAGACCATCGTGGAGGACTTGGCGAAATATTCCGGCGTTCCTGTTTGGAACGGCCTGACCAATGAGTTCCACCCCACCCAGATTCTGGCGGATTTTCTGACGATTCAGGAACATTTCGGCGACCTGAAGGGGAAGAAGCTGGTGTACATGGGCGATGCCCGGTACAATATGGGCAACTCCCTGATGGTGGGCTGTACCAAGATGGGAATGCACTTTGTAGCCTGCGCTCCGGAAGATTACTTCCCCAACCCGGAATTGGTCAGCACCTGCAAAGAGATCGCGGCCCAGACCGGCGCCACCATAGAGCTGATCTCCGTTTTTTTTTTTTATGTTAAGGATTCGTATGTGATCTACACCGACGTGTGGGTGTCCATGGGCGAGCCGGACAGCGTCTGGCAGGAGCGCATTGAAGCGCTTTCTCCCTACCGGGTGACCATGGAGCTGATGAACGCAGCGGGAGATCAGTGCCGCTTCATGCACTGCCTGCCGGCCTTCCACGACCTGAACACCACCATAGGCCGGGAGATTTACGACAAATTCGGTATCGACTGCATGGAGGTTACCGACGAGGTGTTTGAATCCGACCGCTCTATTGTCTTTGACGAGGCGGAGAACCGGATGCACACCATTAAGGCCGTCATGGCGGCGACGCTGGGATAAACAAACAGCTGCTATACCGTTTGTGGCAAAGCGTAGCTCTGGGATATCGCCGGGGAAACGGATTACCACGCCGGTCCAGCGCAATGACACGGGATTTGCCCAGAACGGAGCGAATTCGGAAATCACTTTCCGCACACCGTGTCCAAACAGGATCAGACAGTTTCACAGCGGCTCTCCAGAAATGAAGAGCCGCTGCTATTATTATGGAATACCGGCATCGTAGAAAAAACCATTTTGTGTTGCGCAACAGACGGGTTTGCTGGATATGGCAGAATTCCCGATACCATCTGGTGAAGCGCCGCAGTCCTTCCCGCAGGGGGGCGGCGGGCAGCACCCCGGCGGCAATCAGCTCCTGATGCAAAATATCCACGAAATCCAATAGATTTTCCGGGTTCTGATTGCCGATATTGTACACCGCGTAGGGTGGATGGGCAGACCGTCCTCACCGGTTTCCTTCTCCGGCGCGCCCTGCATGACCCGGATCACGCCATCGACAATATCGTCGATGGAGGTAAAATCCCGCTGACAGTTTCCGTAATTGAAAATTTCTATGGTTGCGCCCTTCAAAAGCTTGTTGGTGAAGCCGAAATATGCCATATCGTGCCGCCCGGCGGGGCCGTAGACGGTGAAGAACCGCAGACCCGTGGAAGGAATATTGTAGAGCTTCTAGTAGGCGTGAGCCATCAAATCGTTGCTCTTTTTTGTGGCGGCGCAGAGGGACACGGGGTTGTCCACCTTGTCGTCGGTAAAGTAGGGCACTAAGCGCCAATCCTGCTGGATACATCATAATTGTCGTTCAGGTTGTCGATGCCGACAATTTTGACAGGAGAAGCGGTTTCCGAGGTTTTCAGAACCAAGTTGGAGCCGATGAACCCCGCCGCGCCGGTGACGAAAACCGTCTGTTTTCCATTCAATTCTTTCCGTTATCTACGCTTTAATCCCGGCGAAACACATCTCGGGTGTAGACCTTTTCCTTCACATCGTCCAGGCAGGTATTATAGCGGTTGGCGATGATGGCCTGAGAAACCGCCTTGAACTCCTTCAAATCCCCGATGACCCGGCTGCCGAAGAAGGTTGTCCCCGCCGGAAGCGTCGGCTCGTAGATCACCACCGTGGCCCCCTTGGCCTTAATGCGCTTCATGACGCCCTGAATGGCAGATTGGCGGAAGTTGTCGGAGTTCGCTTTCATGGTCAGACGGTAAATCCCCACGACCACTTCCTTTTCGTTCTCCGGATTGTACTGCCCATCCTCGTAGGAGTAACCTCCGGCCATTTTGAGAACCTGATCGGCAATGAAGTCCTTCCGGGTTCGGTTAGACTCCACGATGGCGGACATCATATTCTGGGGGACGTCCTGGAAATTCGCCAGCAGCTGCTTGGTGTCCTTGGGCAGGCAGTAGCCACCGTAGCCGAAGGAGGGGTTGTTGTAGTGGGTGCCGATGCGGGGGTCCAGACACACGCCGTTAATGATCTGGGCGGTGTTCAGGCCCTTGGATTCCGCGTAGGTATCCAGCTCGTTAAAGTAGCTGACCCGCAGGGCCAGGTAGGTGTTGGCAAACAGCTTCACGGCTTCCGCCTCGGTATAGCCCATGAAGAGGGTGTCGATGTTCTCCTTGACGGCCCCCTGCTGCAAAAGCGCGGCGAAAACGTGGGCCTTTTCAGAGGATTCTTCGTCGCAGGACACAATGATCCGGGAGGGGTAGAGGTTGTCGTACAGGGCCTTGCTCTCCCGCAGAAATTCCGGGCTGAAAATAATGTTGCCGGTGTGGTACTTTGCCCGGACGGAGGCGGTGTAGCCCACGGGGATGGTGGATTTAATCACCATCATGGCGTTGGGATTGGTTTTCAGCACCAGCTCGATGACGGCCTCCACCGCGGAGGTGTCAAAGAAATTCTTCTTGCTGTCGTAGTTGGTGGGGGCGGCGATGATGACAAAATCCGCGTCCCGGTAGGCGCTCTCGCCGTCCAGGGTGGCGGTCAGGTCCAGCTCCTTTTCCGTCAGATACTTTTCGATGTATTCGTCCTGAATAGGGGATTTTTTGCGGTTGATCAGGTCAACCTTCTCCGGCACGATGTCCACAGCGGTGACGTGATTATGCTGTGCGAGTA
>CAMGCA010000184.1 GCA_946011705.1 uncultured Clostridia bacterium
TTGGTGGCGGAGTGCCCCACAATATCCGCGCCGGGCTCAATGGGCCGGATCAGGTAGGGAGTGCCGAAGGTGTTGTCGATGACCAGGGGCAGGCCGTGCTTGTGCGCAATCGCCGCAATGGCATCGATGTCGGGAATGTCGGAGTTGGGGTTGCCCAGGGTTTCCAGATAGACAGCCTTGGTGTTGGGCTGGATAGCGGCTTCCACCTCGGCAAGGTCATGGGCGTTGACGAAGGTGGCGGTGATGCCGTACTGGGGCAGGGTGTGGGCCAGCAGGTTGTAGCTGCCGCCGTAGATGGTCTTCTGGGCCACAATGTGGTCGCCTGCCTGGGTCAGAGCCTGAATGGTGTAGGTGATGGCAGCCGCACCAGAGGCGGTAGCCAGAGCGGCCACGCCGCCTTCCAGAGCCGCGATGCGCTTTTCCAGCACGTCCTGAGTAGAGTTGGTCAGACGGCCATAGATGTTGCCGGCATCCGCCAGACCGAACCGGGCAGCGGCGTGGGCGGAGTTGCGGAACACATAGGAGGTGGTCTGGTAAATGGGCACCGCCCGGGCGTCGGTGGCGGGGTCGGCCTGTTCCTGACCAACGTGGAGCTGCAAGGTTTCAAATTTATAGTTAGACATAAGAATGTACCTCTTTACAATTTATTATTTCGTGCTGAAAACAAAAACGTCCGGGAACACAAAAGACTCCCGGACGCAATATGGCAAAGGGGTTCAGAAACCCATAGGCGCAGCACAACACCCAGCCATATACTCAGCCCGGGAGCAGCGCATTCGTCCAAAACGGAAATTCTGCCGCAGCAGTTCCAGAAACGGGTTTCTCATTTCCATGTCCTCCTTTTAATTCCTATCAAGCAACTTGCTTTATCGACATTATACTGCAGGGAGTAGAATTTGTCAATAGGGAAATGAAAATAATTCCAGTAGAATAGTAGGAATTAAAAAACGCAGGAGGTTTTGAACCTGCTTTTCTGCTAAGATAGAAAAAATAAGAATGCGTCATTTCCATGTCAAACGCTGACGCGGTGTTTCAGCAGTTCCGCACAGCAGCCCGGGAGCAGGTTCGGCTGCCCCTGGCGGTGGAGGCCTATTTCAGCGGGGAAACCACGCCGGAGCAGACCCGGGAGCTGGAATGCTACCTGAAACGCAGAATCCGTTCCTTTCTGGAGCTGCTGATCCGGGAGGGCCAGCTGACAAAGCTGGAAACGATTGCCGGTTGGCTGAATCCGGGGCTTGCGGAAGATGGGCTGGACACGGCGATCCGCCTGAAACAGTCGGAAGCCTTCGTCTGGCTGCTGAAATGGAAAGCGGAGCATTGCGGGTTTTCAGACCGGGATTTCACCCTGTGAGCATGGAACAGAAGGAAAAAAAGACCGCATTATGCGGCGAAATCCTCGGGGTCTGCCGAGCGGAGCTGTGTGACCTGTTTCCCCATCTGGACGGGGCCTTTGCCTGCCTGACCTGGGTTGAGGCGGAACAGCGGGGTTTCCGGGTGGACGGGGATGTGGTGTGGTATCACCCCGATGACCTGATTGGCTTGTATGCCCGGTCTCCCGAAGCCTTGCGGCGGGGTTATCTGCATATGCTGCTGCACTGTCTGTTCCTGCACCTGTATTCCGGTCATACGGATGACAGATTGTGGAATCTGGCCTGCGACATAGCGGTGGAAAACCTTATTGAGAAACAGAAAATGCCCAGATTATCCGATGGGAAAAAACGGAATTTTTTGCGAAATCTGGATGAAAATACCCAGTCAGCAGAACAAATTTATGAGTTTCTGAAAGAAAGCGGCAATGCCCTTCCACCGGAAGAGGATTTTGCCTTTGATGACCACAGCTGGACATCCGTCGGGCAGGGGAGTCGGGAAAAGTGGGAGCAGCAGTTGCTCTGCGCCTCCGGCCAGAAGACCGGGCTGGGCCGCCGGGGCCGGATTCCCGGCGGGGGCGAGGAAGTCCCGCCGGAGGAAGAAGGCGGGGAGTTTGACTACCGTAGCTACCTGAGTCGATTCACCTTCCTCCGGGAGGAGGTTCAGCTGGATTTGGACAGCTTTGATTATGCCTTCTATCAGCTGGGTATGGAGTGTTACGGCTCTGTGCCGCTTGTGGAGCCGCTGGAATACCAGGAGGTTCGGCGGCTGGAGGAACTGGTCATCGCCATGGACACCTCCGGCTCCTGTTCGGCGGAAATTGTTGGAAAATTTCTGGCGGAAACCTACAAAATCCTGGCATCGCAGGAGAATTTCTTCCGAAAAATGAAGGTGTATTTCATCCAGTGCGACTGTCTGATTCAGGACGTGACAAGAATAGAGTCCCGGGAGGACTGGCTGGATTACGCGAAAAAGATTCGGATTCAGGGCCGGGGCGGCACGGATTTTACGCCGGTATTTGACTATGTGAAAACGCTGCGGGAAACCCGGGCGCTGAAGGATCTGAAGGCTCTGCTGTACTTCACCGACGGCGATGGGTTCTACCCTTCCGCTCCGCCGGACTACGAGACGGCCTTTGTGCTGCTAAAGGACACCGGGCACCCGGAGCTGGTACCCAAATGGGCAAAAACCCTTCTGATTTAGGAGAAAACCATGAACATTCAGGAAGCTAAGGAAGAAATTGCCCACACCCTGCGGGCCTATCTGCAAAAGGGGGAGGATGGAGAATATCTGTTTCCGGCGGCGCATCAGCGGCCCATTGTGCTGATGGGTCCCCCCGGCGTTGGCAAGACTGCCATTATGGAGCAGGTGGCATCGGAGCGCGGCGTGGCTCTGGTGGCCTACACCATGACCCACCACACCCGGCAAAGCGCCATCGGCCTGCCGAAAATCGTGGAGAAAACCTACGGCGGCGTCCCCGTGACCGTGACGGAGTACACCATGAGCGAGATTATCGCTTCCGTCTACGATGCCATGGAAAGCTCAGGGAACCGGGAGGGCATTCTGTTCCTGGACGAAATCAACTGCGTGTCGGAAACACTGGCCCCTACCATGCTGCAATTTTTGCAGAATAAGACCTTCGGCTCCCACCGACTGCCGGAGGGCTGGGTGGTGGTGGCGGCGGGCAATCCGTCGGAATATAACAAATCCGTCCGGGACTTTGACGTGGTGACCCTGGACCGGGTGCGGCAAATCGATGTGGAAGCGAATCTTCCCGTCTGGCTGGACTACGCCAGGGAAAAGCAGCTCCACGGGGCGGTGATTTCCTACCTGACCATCAAACCGGAACAGTTCTACACCGTAGAGCGAAAAAACGGGGAACTGTCCTTCGTGACGGCCCGGGGCTGGGAGGATTTGTCCCGGATTCTGCAAAGCTACGAAAGCCTGAACGTACCCATTTCGGAGGCTCTGGCCTCCCAGTATCTCCACCGGGAGGAAACCGCCCGGGATTTTACCGCCTACTACCGGCTGTATCGCAAGTACGGCACGGATTACGGCATATCTGAACTGCTGGATGGGACATTGACAGAGGAAAGCTTCCGGGAGAAGGTGACCATGGCTGCCGGGGGCAGCTTTGACGAGAGGGTCAGTGTGGTGAACCTGCTGCTGGAGGGGCTGCAAGCCCGGCTGCAGGTGTACCGGGAACTGGATGCCCGGGCGGCAGGCCTGCACAGCGTCCTGCGCAGATTCCGGGGACTGTCCCAGCCCCTGCCGGAGTTCATCGCCGCCAACGAAAATGCCCTGAACGTAAAACGGGAGAACCACCTGATTTCCCGGTCGGATGCCCGGCGGGAAGCCTGGATTCTTATCAGGCTGCGTCAGATGGAGGCGGTCATCCGGGAAAAGCGAATCCGCGACCGGGAAACGGCCTTCTGCTGCATGAAGGAGCAATTCGGGCAGGATCTGGCAGCCCGGGAAGCCTCGGTTTCTCAGGTGGGAAAGGCGCTGGAAAACGCCTTCCGGTTTGTGCTGGACAGCTTTGGACAGGGGCAGGAGCTGACACTGCTGGTGACCTGCCTGACCAAAATGCCGGACGCGCAGGAGTATCTCCGGCTCCACGGCAGCGAAGCCTACCTGCAATACGCGGATGTTCTTTTGTACCACAGGCGGGAAGAAGCCCTGCGGCAGGCCTGCAGGGAATTACTGTCTTGAAAAACTGCACAAATTGTGCTATCATCTCACTATCTATATCGGAAAGGATGACGAATTATGCAGGATATTGGAATGCAGTTTCACATTCACTGTAAGGCCGGGGACGTGGGGCGGTATGTGTTTCTGCCCGGGGATCCGGGCCGCTGTGAGGCAATCGCCAGCTATTTTGACAATCCGGTGCACATCGGCATGAACCGGGAGTACAATATTTACTCCGGCACCCTGCTGGGGGAGACCGTCTCCGTCTGCTCCACCGGCATCGGCGGCCCCTCGGCCTCCATTGCCATGGAGGAACTGCATAACATCGGCGCGGACACCTTCATCCGGGTGGGCACCTGCGGCGGCATCGACATGGAAGTGCTGCCCGGAGACGTGGTGGTTGCCACCGGCGCTATCCGCTTTGAGCATACCTCTTTGGAATACGCCCCCATCGAGTTCCCGGCGGTGCCGGACTTCGAGGTGACAGCGGCATTAAAGGCTGCCAGTGAAAGCCTGGGCTTCCGCACCCAGACGGGTGTGGTGCGGGGCAGGGATTCCTTCTACGGCCAGCACAGTCCGGAAAAGTCCCCGGTTTCCTATGAATTGCTGCAAAAGTGGGAGAGCTGGAAACGGCTGGGTGTGAAAGCCAGTGAGATGGAGTCAGCGGCCCTGTTCGTGGTGGCAGCGGCGCTGGGGGTTCGCTGCGGCAGCTGCTTCCACGCGGTGTGGAAT
>CAMGCA010000185.1 GCA_946011705.1 uncultured Clostridia bacterium
CAGTCGGTGCCCAGCGCCTTGTTCACCCCCCTTGCCCTGCCCACACTGCGCCCCGTGGCTCAGTCAAAGAACCGATCCTTGCAGTCGTTGGTGCCCAGCATGATGATCAGCAGGTCGATGACTTCGTGGCTTTTCAGGCAGGGATAGATGTAGTCCAGCGCATTGAGACCCTCGTGGATGGGATCGTCGAAGCAGGTGGTTCGTCCGGACAGCCCCTCCTCGATGACAAGGTAGTCCTGCCCCAGGGCATCCTGCAGCAGCCGGGTCCAGCGCTGTTCCTCCGTAAAGCGGATGCCGCCAAAGCAGTCGGCGGGATCGGCGCAGTAGCCGTGGGTATTGGAATCTCCGAAGCAGAGAATATGTCTTTTCATAGGGAAACACTCCTTTCAGAGTAAAGAATATCATGATTTCGTCATGCGTCAAGGGCGAAAAAACAGTTTCGTCAATATGCTGAAATTGGAAACGTTTTCATGTGCAAAACAGAAAACTTTTTCATTATGTGGCATTTTTGGAAAATTCTTTTCAGACTGTTGTTGACATTGCCGAAATGATGTAGTAAGATACTCCTGGAAATTGTGGGGATTTCCACATAGAAAAATCCCCATCCGAAACCGGCTCCGACGGCTCAGACCGTGAAGCATACATCGTATCATTATTGTATAGGAGGAAACACAATGAAAAAGTTGATTGCTCTGGCATTGGCTGTGGTCATGGTGCTGTCTCTGGGCGCCTGCTCCGTGCAGAAGGCCGAGACCCCCGCACCCACCCAGGCTGCCGCTCCCGCCGCGACGGAAGCCGCCGCTCCTGCCGCGCCCGAGGCTGCTCCCGTGGAGATCAGCCTGTGGACTTACCCCATTGGCAATTGGGGCAAGCAGGAAGTTGTTGACCAGCTGCTGGCGAAGTTCAACGCCGCTTATCCCAACATCAAGGTCACGGTTGAGTACCTGACCTACACCGACGGTGACGACAAGGTCAACACCGCCATCGAGGGCAACGCCGCTCCCGACATCGTCATGGAAGGACCCGAGCGTCTGGTCGCCAACTGGGGCGCCAAGGGCAAGATGGTCGATCTGGCTGACCTGTGGACTGATGAGGCCAAGGCTGACATCTACGCTTCCGTCGAGGCTGCCTGTAACAATGGCAGCGGCGCTTACTATGAGTACCCCCTGTGCATGACCGCTCACTGCATGGCCATCAACAAGACCGTCTTCGAGGAGACCGGTGCATGGCAGTATGTGGACGCTGAGACCCACACCTGGACCACCGAGAACTTCCTGAAGGCTGTTCAGACCCTGTACGATGCCGGCTACAAGACCGTTGGCGCTGTGTTCTGCTCCGCTCAGGGCGGTGACCAGGGCACCCGCGCTCTGTACAACAATATGTACGGCGGCACCTTTACCAACGCTGAGCACACCGAGTACACCATGAACTCTCCCGAGAACGTCAAGGCTCTGGAGACCCTGTACGCTCAGGATGGCATCAACTTCGATGCTTCCATCAACGGCGGCGAAGAGGCTGACCTGTTCGCTCAGGGCGTGCTGCAGATGGCCTTCTGCTGGAACGCTGCTACTCACGCTGCCCGTACCGAGGTCATCGGCGACAGCTTCGAGGTCTTCCCCATGGCTTTCCCCTCCCCCAACGGCACTGATGTGAAGCTGTGCGGCGGTATCTGGGGCTTCGGTATCTTCGACAACGGCGACTCCGCCAAGGTTGACGCTGCCAAGACCTTCATCAAGTGGGTCTGCGACGAGAACACCCTTGAGTCCGTCTCCACCTCTGGCTTCTGGTCTGTCCGCCAGTCCGTTGCCGATCCCTACGCTGACGATGCTCTGAAGAGCGTCTACGGCACCTTCATGCAGTACATGGGCGACTACTACAACGTCACCCCCGGCTGGACCGAGGCTCGTGCCGCTGCCTGGAATATGCTGCAGCAGATCGGCACCGGCACTCCCGTTCAGGAAGCTGCTGACGCCTTCGTGGCTACCGCCAACGCTGCCGCCGGCAAGTAATCTTCCGGCTCTGAATATTCAGTAGTGTAGACAAAAGCCCCTTCCCTCTTCTTCTGGGCGAGGGGAGGGGCAGTTTTATCGTACAGGTTCGTAGGGCGGGGTCATGACCCCGCCGATGCAGTCAGGCTCCCCTCACTGGGGAACTGGCACGGCGTCAGCCATGACTTAGGGGTGTTTCTTAAGCCTCCCGGCGCGATCATGACCCCGCCCTACGAACTGTTAATCCCGGTCGGCTTTCTGCCGCCCGCTTCATCATCAGAGGGGAGGATATCCTTGGCAAACAAAAAGATTTCCGTCAATCCCAAATCCCGTCGGCTGATGGTCCATGAAACGGTGACCGCTTACTTGTTCCTGCTGCCGTTTCTGATCTTCTTCGTGGGCTTCGTTCTCTACCCCATGATCATGTGCATTATCACCAGCTTCTTTGATGCCACCATGGGCCGGGAGGACATTTTCATTGGCTTCGGCAACTACAAAGAGCTGTTCGCCGATCCCGTGTTCTGGAAGGCTCTGTGGAACACGCTCATCATCGTGCTGGTGTCCGTGCCTGTTACCTGCATCTTCTCCCTGTGGGTGGCCTCCGCCATCAGCAAGATGCCCGTGGCTGCCACCTCTGCCTTCCGCTGCATCTTCTACCTGCCTGTGGTCACCGGCTCTGTGGCCGTCACCATGGTCTGGAAGTGGATGTTCAATAACTACTACGGTATCTTCAACTACATCGGTCAGGCCACCGGCATGATCGATCAGCCCATCAACTGGCTGGGCGATCCCAAATACGCCCTGGGCTGCATCATCCTGATCCTGCTGACCACCTCCGTGGGCCAGCCCATCGTGCTGTATGTCTCCGCCCTGGACAACGTGGACAAGTCTCTGGTGGAGGCCGCCGAAGGGGACGGCGCTACCCAGATGCAGGCCTTCTGGAAAATCAAGTGGCCCCAGATCATGCCCACCACCCTGTACATCTTGGTCATCACCACCATCAACTCCTTCCAGTGCTTTGCGCTGATCCAGCTGTTGACCTCCGGCGGACCCAACAACTCCACCATGACCATCATGTACTACATCTACTACAACGCCTTCAAGCTGTACCGCTACGGCTACGGCAACGCCATGGGCGTGATTCTGGCTATCGTCATCGCCATTCTCTCTGCCGTCCAGTTCAAGGCCGGTCAGGAAAAGTAAAGGAGGGATGAACTGTGAGTAAATCCAATCGTCTGGATACCAATCAGGCCAAGTCCAAGGCCTATTATATCTTCTCCTTCGTGGTCGTGTTCATTCTGGCGTTCCTGTTTGCCTTCCCTCTGTACTGGATCATCACCGGCTCCTTCAAGACCAAGCAGGAAATTATGTCAACTACTCCGGTGTGGTTCCCCTCTGTTTTCACCGGCGCCAACTTCGAAAAGCTGATGAGCAGCCGCTCCGCGCCGCTGTTTGACCTGAAGCTGTTCGGCTATGTCATCACCGGCCCCACCGTGCCCGCGGCTCTGCGCTGGCTGGTGAACACGGTGTTCATGTCCGTGACCTCCATGCTGCTGACCTGCCTCACCGCCGCCATGGCTGGCTATGTGCTGGCTAAGAAGCGGTTCTGGGGCCGGGGCATCATCTTCAGTCTCATCGTCTGCGCCATGGCCCTTCCCAAGCAGGTCATTCTGATCCCCTTGCTGCGGGAAATGTCCGCCCTGAAAATGTACGACACCATCTGGGCCGTCATCTTCCCCATCGTGGGCTGGCCCTTCGGTGTGTTCCTGCTGAAGCAGTTTGCGGAGGGCATCCCCACGGAAATGGTGGAGGCCTGCCGCATCGACGGCGCGTCTGAGTGGCGCACGTTCACCGATGTCATGTTCCCCATGATCAAGCCCGGTGTTGGCGCCTGCGCCATCTTCACCTTCATCAACTCCTGGAATGACTACTTCATGCAGCTGATTATGCTGACCTCCAGCAAGAACCTGACCATCTCCCTTGGTATCGCCACCATGCAGGCGGAAAACTCCACGGACTTTGGTCTGCTGATGGCCGGTTCCGCGCTGGCTTCCGTGCCCATCATCATCGTGTTCCTGATCTTCCAGAAGTACTTCACCAAGGGCATCACCATGGGCGCTGTGAAGGGATAAGCTATGATTATTGCGAGAAACGAAACCGCCCTATCCTATCTGGGTATCCACCCCAATCTGGACGAAGCCCTGCGGCGCATTACCCCGGAATTTCTGTCCGGGCTGGGCACGGAACGGGTGGACATCATCCCCGGGCAGGTTTGGTGCACCAAATTTACCTACGAAACCATTTCCGATGAGGAGAGCTTCTTTGAAGCCCACGAAAATTTTCTGGATATTCACCTGATGCTTTCCGGCTGCGAGCGGGTGGAAATCGCGTCTCCCGCGGGACTGACCCAATTCGACAGTCAGCCTGAGAATGATTTCTATGCCTACCGGGGCAAAGGCTCCCACAAGCTGGTGCTGGCCCCCGGCGACTTCCTGGTAGTCTGGCCCGACGACGCCCATAAGATCAAAATGATGCTGGAGCGCCCGGAAACTGTGACAAAAGCCGTATTTAAGGTGAAAATCCGCTGAAAAGGAGAAAAAATATGAAGGACATTGCAAAATATCAGGGCATTATTCCCGCGTTTTATGCCTGTTATGACGCCGAGGGCAAGATAAACCCCGAGGGCGTCCGGGCGCTGACCCGCTGGTTCGTGGAAAAGGGCGTCAAGGGTCTGTAGGTGGGCGGCTCCTCCG
>CAMGCA010000186.1 GCA_946011705.1 uncultured Clostridia bacterium
CGGATTGCTTCGGTGTGCGAGTATGCGGCGGTGGAGAAGGCCGCTGAGAACACCACCGTGGACATGCCCAAGGCGCTGGTTGAGAACGAGCTGGACACCCAGATGGAGCGGTTTGCCTACCAGCTGCAGATGAGCGGCTACTCTATGGAGCAGTACGCCAAGATGATGGGCGGCGATGTAAGCACCATGCGCAACGCTTTCCGTCCCGCCGCTGAGAAGCAGGCCAAGATTTCCGTCACCCTGGAGAAGATCGTGGAGGTCGAGGGCATTACCGTCACCGACGAGGAGATCGAGGAAGAGTTCAAGTCCCTGGCTGAGCAGTACCAGCTGGAGGTGGACAAGGTCAAGGAAATGGTTCCCATGGGCGAGCTCACCGGCAGCCTGACCACCCGCAAGGCTGTGAAGCTGATTGCTGACTCCGCTGTGGCCGTTGCCCCCAAGGCTCCTGAGGCGGCTGCGGCTGAATAATCCCTGTTTACATCGGGAAACCGGTATTTTGCCGGTTTCCCTTTGCAGGATTTTCCCTGCTTAGGAATAACCTTCCCCCGCGATGGTTAGAATGTTTCAAACCCCTGAAAGGAGACATCACCATGAGTTTAGTTCCCTATGTTGTTGAGCAGACCAGCCGCGGCGAGCGCAGCTACGACATTTTCTCCCGTCTGCTGAACGACCGCATTATTTTCCTGTCCGAGGAGGTCAACGACACCACCGCCTCTCTGGTGGTGGCCCA
This sequence comes from uncultured Clostridia bacterium, assembly GCA_946011705.1. Taxonomy (GTDB): domain Bacteria; phylum Bacillota; class Clostridia; order Oscillospirales; family Oscillospiraceae; genus Faecousia. The sequence continues at coordinate 731 of CAMGCA010000186.1, forward strand.
GCTGCTGTATCTGGAAGCCCAGGACCCGGACAAGGACATCCAGTTCTATATCAACAGCCCCGGCGGCAGCGTCACAGCCGGTATGGCGATTTACGACACCATGCAGTACATCAAGTGTGATGTCGCGACCATCTGCGTCGGCATGGCGGCCTCCATGGGTGCCTTCCTGCTGAGCGCGGGCACCAAGGGCAAGCGTATGGCGCTGCCCAATTCCGAGATCATGATTCACCAGCCCTCTGCCGGCACCCAGGGCCAGATCACCGATATGGCCATCCACATGAAGCGCCTGCAGACCATCAAGGAGCGGATGAACCGCATTTTGTCCGAGAATTGCGGACAGAGCATCGAGACCGTCACCGCCGCCTGTGAGCGGGACAACTTCATGACGGCTGAGGAAGCCAAGGCCTTCGGCCTCATTGACCGGGTTCTCGAGCACCACTAAGAAATAAAGTAGAAATGAGGTACCAGGTGCATGGCAAAGAATAATGAGCCGCCGGTTCGCTGCAGCTTCTGCGGGAAGCGGGAGAATCAGGCTTCACGGCTGATTGCCGGTCCTGGGGTGTATATTTGCAGCGACTGCGTCGCGGCGTGCAGCGAACTGCTGCGTGACGAGTACGACATGGGGCCAAATGGTGCGCCGGAGGCTCCCGACCGTCTGCCTACCCCCATGGAGATGAAAACCTTCATGGATCGCTATATCATCGGTCAGGACGACGCGAAAGTCGCCCTGTCCGTCGCGGTTTACAATCACTATAAGCGCATCTACTTCGGCTCTAATTCCGAGGTGGAGCTGCAAAAGAGCAACATTCTGCTGATCGGCCCCACGGGCAGCGGCAAGACCCTGTTTGCCCAGACGTTGGCAAAAATCCTCAACGTGCCCTTCGCCATCGCCGACGCCACTACCCTGACGGAAGCGGGCTATGTGGGCGACGATGTGGAGAATATCCTGCTGCGCCTTCTGCAGGCCGCGGACTTTGACGTGGAGCTGGCCCAGCGGGGCATCATCTACATCGACGAGATGGATAAGATTGCCCGGAAAAGCGAGAATACCTCCATCACCCGGGATGTGTCCGGCGAGGGTGTCCAGCAGGCACTGCTGAAAATTCTGGAGGGCACCGTTGCCAATGTTCCCCCCCAGGGCGGCAGAAAGCATCCCCAGCAGGAAATGATTCAGGTGGACACTACCAACATCCTGTTCATCTGCGGCGGCGCCTTCGACGGTCTGGACAAGATCATCGAAAAGCGCACCGACAAGAGCGCCATCGGCTTTGACGCCCCGGTGCAGAGCAAAAAAGCAAGGGATGTGGGCACCCTGTTTACTCAGGTGGAGCCTCACGACCTACTGAAATTCGGCATTATTCCGGAGCTGGTGGGCCGTATGCCGGTGATCACCACCTTGCAGAGCCTGACCCAGAATGATCTGGTGCGGATTCTGGTGGAGCCGAAGAACGCCCTGACCAAGCAGTATCAGGCGCTCCTCGCCATGGACGGCGTCCAGCTGGAAGTGTCGGACGAAGCCCTGCTGCTGATTGCCCAGAAGGCCATTGACCGCCAGATCGGCGCCAGAGGCCTGCGGGCCATTATGGAAAAGATCATGACCAGCATTATGTTCCTGATCCCTTCCGATCTTTCCATTCAGAAAATCGTCATTACCCCTGAGTCCGTGGAAGGCGGAGACCCGGTGATCGTGCGGGATGCCGCACACCCCCGGCAGAAGCTCACTGGTAAGAAATAATCCGGAAGGGGGTAGGTTTTGCTACCCCCTTTTTTGCGAAAGGAGGGAAATCCCCCTATGAATGATGAAAAACTGTATGCCGGGAAGCTGCCCATTCTCGCCCTGCGGGGGCTGACAGTGTTCCCGGACCAGACCGTGCACTTTGATGTTGGCCGGGCCAAGGCCATTTTAGCGCGGGAAGCGGCCATGAAGGTTGACCAGACGATTTTTCTGGGGCCCCAGAAGGATCTGCTGGTGGACGATCCAAAGCTTGCAGACCTGTATCCCATCGGCACCGTGGCTAAGGTCAAGCAGGTGCTCAAGCCCCAGTCCGAAAACCTGCGGGTGCTGGTGACGGGCATCTGCCGAGGCAAGGTTTCCGAGCTTTCCCAGTCAGAGCCATATCTTTTCGGCACCATTGAGGCGGTTCCGGAGCAGCAGGAGGAGGACTCTGTCCGTGCTCAGGCCCTGCGCCGGGAGGCCAACTCCCTCTACGGGCTGTATCTGCAAATGTCTGAGCACCCGGCCCAGACGGTGTATCTGCAGATGATGGCCAGCACCAGCAATGGGTATATTGCCGACAGCATTGCCCAGAATTCGGGCATGGAATTCCCGGACAAGGCAAAGCTTCTTTGTATGCTGAATCCCACCCGGCGGCTGGAAACGGCCTTAAAGCTTCTTCACCGGGAGGTGGAGATGCTCCGGCTGGAAGGGGAGATTCAGGAGAAGACCAAGGCGGCTCTGGATCAGAACCAGCGGGACTACTATCTGCGTGAGCAGATGAAGGTCATCCGGGAGGAGCTGGGCGAGGGCGACGACGAGAACGAGTGCGAAAGCTACGCTTCCGCCATTCAGAATCTCAAGCTGGATGCCGATATCGAGAAAAAGCTTCTTAAGGATGTGGACAGGCTGAAAAAGCAGCCCTTCGGCTCCTCCGAGGGAGCGGTGCTGCGCAATTACCTGGATACCGTGCTGGACCTGCCCTGGAACACCAAAACTAAAGAGCGGGTGGACGTTTCCGCCGCCCGGAAGATTCTGGAAAAAGACCACTTCGGCATGGAAAAGGTGAAGACCCGGATTCTGGAGACCATCGCCGTGCGGCAGATGGCCCCCGAGATGCCTCCTCAGATTTTATGCCTCGTTGGCCCTCCCGGCGTGGGCAAGACCTCCATTTCCTATTCCGTGGCGAAAGCTCTGAACCGGAAAATGGCCAGGGTGTCTCTGGGCGGCGTACACGACGAGGCGGATATCCGGGGCCACCGGAAGACCTATGTGGGCGCAATGCCCGGACTGATCATGACCGCCATGATTCAGGCAGGCAGCAATAACCCGGTGCTGCTGCTGGATGAAATCGACAAAATGGGTTCCGACTACCGGGGCGACCCCAGCGCGGCATTGCTGGAAGTGTTGGACGCCGAGCAGAACAGGACCTATCGGGACCACTATCTGGAAATTCCCTACGACCTGTCCGATGTGCTGTTCATCACAACCGCCAACACCCTGGACACGGTGCCCCGGCCCCTGCTGGACCGTATGGAGATCATCGAGCTTGGCTCCTACACCGATGAGGAAAAGGTGATGATCGCGAAAAATCATCTGATTCCCAAGCAGCTTTCAAAGCACGGCCTGAAAAAGAGCCAGCTGCGCCTTTCCGAGGAAGCCATTCGGGAAATCATCGCCTGCTACACCCGGGAATCCGGCGTGCGCAGTCTGGAACGGGCTGTGGGCGATATCTGCCGGAAGGCGGCTATGGAACTTCTGGATGGAGAAAACGTGAAAAAAGTCAGCGTAACCGCCTCTAACCTGGAACATTTTCTGGGCGTACGCAAATACCTTCCCGACCGACTGCCCAGCGCCGATCAGGTGGGCCTTGTCACAGGGCTGGCCTGGACAAGTGTCGGCGGCGAGACCCTGGAGGTGGAAGTAAACGTCATGGACGGCTCCGGAAAGCTGGAGCTCACCGGCAATCTGGGCGATGTCATGAAGGAATCCGCCCATGCGGCCCTGAGCTACATCCGGGCCAACGCGGCAAAGCTGGGCGTTGCGTCCGACTTCTATAAGACCAAGGATATCCACGTCCACTTCCCGGAGGGAGCGGTACCCAAGGACGGCCCGTCCGCAGGTATTGCCGTTACCACCGCCATGCTCTCCGCCCTGACGGGCCGGAAAGTCAAGGCAGGCGTAGCAATGACAGGCGAAGTCACTTTACGGGGCCGGGTGCTGCCCATCGGCGGCTTGAAGGAAAAAACAAAGGACCCCAAGCACAACGCCCAACCCACCCACCAC
>CAMGCA010000187.1 GCA_946011705.1 uncultured Clostridia bacterium
TACCGGATGACGGCACAGGATGTGAAAAACCGAGTTCTCGAGCATCTTGCAAAGCTGCCCTTTGTGATGTGGGAGAATCAGTTTAACCTCTTTGACAGTCACGATGCCAGCCGCCTGCACAACAATCCCAAAATCACGCCGGAGCGCTACCGGGGCGCGGTGATTTTCCAGTTCCTGCTCACCGGCGCGGCATCCATCTACTACGGAGATGAGGCGGAAATTGACGGAACACTGGGCACCAATGAGGGCTGCCGCTATCCCATGCCCTGGAGCAAGGACATTCCCTCTTGTCGTGCTTATCGATTGATTCATACCATAGCCCACCTGAAAGCAGACCATAAAGCGCTGCGGCAGGGCGGCATGAAATTCCTGTATGGTGAGTGTAATGTGGTTGCCATCGGCCGCTGCTGGGAAGACGATGTATTTTTCGGCGTTATTTCCACAGAAAAACAGGATGTGAATATTCGTCTGCCTCTGGGCGCGGTAGGCGCGTCTAAACCTCAAAACAGCACAGACATCTTCGGTACGCCACTGGAATACCGCCAGATGGACAATACCAGCATCGAATTAACTGTTGCGGCCGGGCAGTCCTATCTGTTGGCGTGCCGCTAACGATCATCAACTTCTGAATGCGGTATAATACGCATTTGTCTTTGCTTGATTTTTGCTTCCAATCATGATATAGTGAGCCTATCCTGTAGGGCAGTGAAGTTCTATGCTTCACTGCCCTGCCTTTTTTGTCGGGAGGCAGACGGTATGGTAGCGTTTGATAAAATTCTCAGCGGCTTTCCCCAGATGGACGATGTTTTGGACTTTATCCGGCTCGGCGACAATGTGGTCTGGCAGATATCGGAATTGGAAGAGTTCCGAATCTTCGCGGAACCCTTTGCCCGCCAGGCAGTGCGAGATGGCAGGAATGTTGTGTATATTCGATTCGCCCAGCATGAGCCGGTTCTGCGAGACCTCAGTGGGATAAAGGTGCGTCGGTTTGATCCCGATGAGGGATTTGAAGTATTCACAGTAGCGATTCATGAAGAGATTACCCGGCAGGGACGGGACGCATTCTATGTGTTCGACTGCCTGTCTGAACTGCAGTCCGTTTGGTATACGGATCTGATGATGGGTAACTTTTTCCGTGTGACCTGCCCCTATCTGTTTGAATTGGACACAGTTGCCTACTTCCCGTTGATTCGGGGAAGGCATTCCTTTGACGCCGTTGCGCGGATAAGGGATACCACCCAGCTGCTGCTGAATGTATATTCCAACGATAAATACATCTACCTGCACCCCATGAAGGTTTGGAACCGCTACTCTGAGCAAATGTTTCTGCCCCATTGCCTGAAAAAAGGCACGCAGAATTTTTCGGTGGTATCCGACGGCGTCGGTATGAGCAGGTACTATCAGATTCAGCAAAAGCTGGCGCTCAGCAGCCAGGATCAGAACTTCGACAGCCACGATCGTTTCTTTTCCATGGTGAAGATGCAGTACGCTCAGGGCTGCTTTACAAAGGAAACCCAGGAGTTGATCATCCGCAGTACCATGACTAAGGACGCCCGGCTGAAGGCGCTGGTGGAAACCTACTTCCGGCCAGAGGACTATTTTGCTCTGCGGGAGCGGATGATCGGCAGCGGCGCCATTGGCGGCAAGGCCTGCGGAATGCTCCTGGCCCGTAAAATTACGGAAACGGAGCTGCCGGAGTTTGTCGAGCATGACGAGCCTCACGACTCCTTCTTCATCGGCTCCGATGTATTCTATACCTATATCGTGTCCAACGGGGATTGGAAGCTGCGGATTCGCCAGCGTTCACCGGAAGGCTACTTCAGCGCGGCGGGGCAGCTGCGGGAGCATCTGCTCCACGGCGTATTCCCGGCAAAAATCCGGGAACGGTTTTTGGATGTGCTGGAATACTTTGGACAGAACCCCTTTATTGTCCGCTCTTCCAGCTTTTTGGAGGATGGCTTCGGAAACGCTTTTGCCGGGAAATATGAATCGGTTTTCTGCGTCAATCAGGGCAGCCCGGAACAGCGTCTGGAGGCCTTCGAGCAGGCGGTCCGGCAGGTATACGCCAGCACCATGGACGTATCCGCGCTGGAATACCGCAGGATGCGGGGACTGGATAAAAAGGATGAACAGATGGCAATTCTGGTACAGCGGGTATCCGGTTCCTATTACGGGAAGTATTTCATGCCCTGCGCTGCCGGTGTGGGCTACAGCCACAGCGCCTACAAATGGATGCCGGACATGGATCCCGGCGCGGGAATGCTGCGCATCGTCATGGGACTGGGAACCAAAGCGGTAGATCGAACAAAGGAGGATTCCGGAATCTTCCGGATCTGTTTGGACAGATCTGCCCGGAGCGTCCGGAGCTTGCGCAGATGGTACAGGTGCGGAAAGCAGATGATCTCTATTTCTGGCTGGATGCCATATCTAACCACGCCGTTTGCGGTTTGGAAGGATAACTTGCTACCGTCAACAGAAAAACAGCCTCCCGATTCCGCCAGAATCGGGAGGCTGTCATATGGTGCAAAATATCAGCGGTTTTTCAGCAGAGCCTCAATCTTTTTGATGGGATCGCAAATGGAAGATACACTCATCTCGTGATTGATCGCGGCCACAAAATAGGCGCAGTACTTGGAGCAGTCAACATCAAAATACCATTCGCGGCTCAGCTGTTGCGGCTTCCGGTAGGGCAGATTGGTGGCCTTCACGGCGGTAAGCGTACCGGCAGCCACAGCTTCATCGAACTTCGACACACCGATGGTAAACAGCGGGAAGGTGGCGTTGGCGATAATATGCTTGGCGCCGCGTTTCTTCAGCTCGCTGGCAACCTCCAGCATACTTTCACCAGAGGCGATAATGTCATCGGCAATGAAAACGGTCTTCCCTTCCACGCTCTCGCCCAGATACTCATGGGCAACGATGGGATTGCGGCCGTTCTCCACCCGGGTATAATCCCGACGCTTATAGAACATACCCAGGTTGCAGCCCAGAACACTGGAGAAATACATATTCCGGTTGATGGCACCTTCGTCCGGGCTGATGACCATAAAGCTATCCTTATCGAAGCTCAACTCCGGCATATGGCACAGAAGTGTCTTCAGAACCTGATAGGTGGGCATTACGTTATCAAAACTCATCAGCGGCACAGCGTTCATCAGCCGAGGGTCGTGAGCGTCAAAGGTGATGATATTTTGAACACCCATACTCTGCAGCTCCTGCAGCGCGACGGCGCAGTCCAAACTCTCACGGACAACACGACGGTGCTGCCGTCCGCCGTACAGACTGGGCATAATGACCGTCATGCGGTGAGCTCTGCCGGCAACAGCCTGAATCAGACGCTTCAGGTTCGCGAAATGGTCATCGGGGGACATATGGTTCTCCTGACCAAACAGGTTGTAGGTCAGGCTGTAATTACCGGGATCCACAACGAAGAAAATGTCGTCACCCCGAACGGACTCCTTGACCAGGCCTTTGGCATCGCCGCTCTGGAAACGAGGGCAGTCGCAGTCAATGAGAAATGTTTCCTTCTCAATGCCAACTTCCCTTGCCCATGTACGCAGGTGACCATCAATCAGATTGGTCAGCTCCTCTGCACCGGGACAGGCAATCAATCCCAGATGCGCGACCTGCGTATCCGGATTGAAGAATTCGGACGGCGTGACATTGTTGTTCGACATGGTATTATCTCTCCTCCATCTCAACGCTACAGCAAAACTACAGTATTAGAATGAAATGCAATGCGATAGAAACCAACGCTTTCATTATAGCATATCCTATTCTGAACTGCTACAGGAATTTTACAAATTTCGACAATTCTTGCGCTTTGCTGATTGCTGCCGGTATTTACGGCCTGCTACTGGTAATTTTGACAGAACTTTTGAAAATATCCAGCCATCCAACGAATTATAATTGTCTTCTCCGGGAACACTGAGTAAAATGCGGGTCACCGAAAAAAGGACTGTGCAGTGCACGTCTTATCTGGATCAATCCTGCTCGATCAGGTAGGCGTTTACAATTTCTCCGTAGAACGCGGTGTGCATATCCGGAACCTTCGTTTCCCCAAAGGGAGGATAAAACCTGTTAACAACACCCTGGGGCATCTGACGAATCTCCTGCTCCTGACGGTAGATGACCCGGCATTCCAGAGTCAGCGGGAACTGGACGATTCCCGGGGCAGATACCACATCGGATTCCACTGTGATCAGGTTTTTATCACGAATTTTGTCGGTATCCCGGCCGGATTTGGTGCCGCAGTAGCCAAGGATATCCTGATAATCATCGGACAGCGGCACATTCACCGTAAATTCTCCGGATTCCTCCAAGAGCCGCTTCGTATAACGGCTTTCCCGCACATAAGCGATAAAGACAGGCTTCCCCCATTCCACGCCAATCCCACCCCAGCCGATGGTCATGGTATTCACCTGATCACCGGAACGGGTCGTAAGGAGAACACCCCTGCGCAAAGCCTTGCAGAGCACGCCCGCATAGTCAAAGGCATCTACATTCTTCTTCATATGAACCCTCCTTTGATATGGTTGCATTGTACCACAGCCTGCCTTGAAATTCAATTGTGAAATGAAGTTGGAAAAGCAATGTTTTCCATTGACAATCCCGGAGCAGACGATATAATGATGCTATAGATAATCAGGAGGTTTGCAGCATGAATCATCTGGTATTTCAGACGGATTT
>CAMGCA010000188.1 GCA_946011705.1 uncultured Clostridia bacterium
ATGAGCAAGCCGGATTTGTGCACGGCGTGCAGGTTGGAATGCTTCTGGCAAAGGAGCTGGCGTGAACGATTTCACCGGAGGTGAAGCACCTCCGGTGTTTGTTATGGATGCAGGGTTTCCTCAAATCGCTGCAGAACCTTTCGCAAATTCTCCGGCAATCTCTCCCTGCACTGCTGTTTCAGTTCCTCCGGGACGCCATAGTAGCCCTCGGCGATAGAACCGGCGATGCAGGTAAGGGTATCGCAGTCGCCGCCCAAAGAGACAGCGGTGCGAATGACATCTTCAAAGCTTTCCCCTTCCAGAAAGGCGGTGATGGCTTCCGGGACTGTTTCCTGACAGCTTTCCACATGGCGGTAGGTGGGGCGGATTTCGTCGCAGGTGCGGCTCAGATCGTAATGGAAATTGGATTCGATGTAGGCCTTGATTTCCGCTTTCGTGCTGCCGGTGCGGGCCAAAAAGATTGCACTGGCAGTGGCTTCCGCGCCCTTGATGCCCTCGGGGTGATTGTGGGTAACTTCCGCAGAGAGCCTTGCCATGTGCCGGACAGTCCCCAGATCGTCAAACAGCCATCCGACAGAGGACACCCGCATGGCAGAGCCGTTGCCGTAGCTGCCGTAGGGCTGGGGGGTGAGGCTTTTCAGCCAGCGGCGGAACATTCCGCCGTATCCTGCGTGGGGAAACGCCTGCCCATAGGTCTGCATGGACTGGATAAGCCGGCGGCGAATCTCCGCGTCATCTGTATTCGGCGCAATGGATAGAAACGCGTCCGCCACCGCGAGGGTCATCACGCTGTCGTCGGTAAATTTCGAATTGCGGGAAAACAGGGGGAAATCCTTACTTTTGTTCCCCCGGTCAAATTCATAGGGGCTGCCGATAATATCGCCCAAAATTGCTCCGTACATTATCTCTTCCTCCCTTTGAAGTCCGCATCGATTCTCTGTTTCCAGTCTGCTGCCAAAGGGGCGCTGCGGCGCACTTGGCACACTGCCTCGCAGACGGATTCGTAGACCGCTTCCGTGCCAATGCTGTCGGCGTGATAGTCGGCGGCGCAGTCGGCGCGGATGCCAAACCGGGCAGCCTCTCTGGCAGCGTCGATGTTGGCGCCTAGGAACAGGAACTCCCAGCCGTATTTCTCCCGCTGCCGCTCAATCATGGCCTTGACCTTGTCGTAAGTGTAGCGGCGGCTGGCATTTTCCAGCCCATCGGTGGTGATGACGAACAGGGTTTTCTCGGGACGATCTTCCTCCCGGGCGTACTTGTGGACATTGCCGATATGGTGGATAGCGCCGCCCACGGCGTCCAGCAGGGCGGTGCAGCCCCGGACATAGTATTCCTTTTCCGTCAGGGCGGGCACCCGGTCAAGGGAAACCCGGTCGTGAATAACCTCCGTTTCGTTGTCAAACAGCACCGTGGAAATAACCGCTTCTCCCGGCTCCTTTCGCTGCTTTTCGATCATGGCATTGAAGCCGCCGATGGTGTCTGCTTCCAGCCCCACCATGGAGCCGCTGCGGTCAAGAATGAATACCAGTTCCGTCAGATTCTTTTTCATATGAAGTACCTCCTATACTGTGGTGTTTTTGTTTACACCCATAGTATAGGAGGTTTTTCGCATCCTGTGGTCAACTGCCAGGGGACATTTTCTACCGAATGCTCCACAGGAAGCAGTCAATCTTCTTGATATCACTGATCCAGGTATATCCGTGGAATGTGTTGTCGAATGTTTCAAGACATGCCAATGCGTTTTCTGTAGTCATAAAATCTGCATACCAGTTCTCGATTTCTTCATACAGCAACACCGCATTGCATAGCTGCTGCTCCTTGCTGCCGCCATCCAATTTAAGGCCCAAATTATCCAGCACATAGCGATCCCAAATCGGTTTCTCAGGACACAGAGTCGCAAGCATTTTGCTGGAAAATGACGCCTCAATGTTGCCCGTCTTCTCATACAAAATGCGGAGGATGGATTCAAAGGTCGGCGACCCCTGCTTCATTTCTTCGAACAGGGAGTAGTATGTTTTCCGCCAAGCCTCGTTTCTGCGCACACGGTAAAATGCGTTAAATAAGTGCTGAAACTCTCTGTCCTCCGAGATATTCGTCGTTTTCGCATTCTTCATAATCTCGGCATACCGATCAAGTCCCAAGCTGGAGGCGAGTCTCTTTTCAAAAATCTCAGCCGCGTTGAAATGCAAATCTGTCATCGTTATCCCCCCAGCAGACTCTGGTCAAACTCAAACAGAGCCGCGTTGATGTCGAACAGGTTATAGTTCTTCTCCCGGATGAAGTACATGATGATTACGTCGAACTTACTGCTGTTGGTCAGGGCATAACCCGCCCGACCGATCAGATCCCGGGTCTGCTCCAGATTCAGCTCCAAAGCCAGTGCCAAGGCAATAGCGGTGGGCTTGGTGGGCTGATAGTGGGGATTGTTGCGGATTTTGGAGAAATGCTGCCGGGAGAGATTGGCTTTGGTGTAAACTTCCGAATCCTTTTTCCCGGCCTTATCAATGAGCTTCAGCAGAGTTTCGGAGAATCCCGCGTCGGTTTCCGCCAGCAGGTCGGCAAGACTGGCTTTCGGAGGAGCCGCCATGGGCATTGGTGCCGATGCGCACACCTCGATATCTTCCAGCCGCTCCCGGTGTGCTTCCTCCCGGCGGCATTCCCGCGGGGCTAACTGCTGCTGTTTCTTTTCGCGTATGTAGTTGTCGTCAATGAAGCTGGCAACTTCCCTGTAACGCTGCCGGGAAAGCTGAAAGGACTCCCGGTCGAACACCACCAGGGAAACCATCATCTCATGGTCATTCAGAAAGCCTCGTATGGCATCCAGCGCAATGCGCAGCGCCTCATCCTTGGGAAAACCATAATTCCCGGTGGAAATCAGGGGAAACGCGATGGATGTACAGCCGTTTTCCAACGCCAGCGAAAGGGAGGATTCGTAGCAGCCACGCAGAAGCTTCCGTTCCCCCAGCAGACCGCCTCGCCACACCGGACCAACGGTGTGGATGACATACTTCGCATTCAGCCCAAAGCCGGGGGTGATGGCGGCTTCTCCCACGCCGATCCTGCCGATTTTCTCCCGGGCCGTCAGTAGCTCCGGTCCCGCCGCCCGATGAATCCCCGCATCGACGCCGCTGCCGATGACCGGCTTTGGGTTGGCGGTGTTCACGATGGCGTCCACCCGCATTTGGGTGATATCGTTTCGTACGATCTCAAAGGGCATATTCTCCACCTGCCTATTTCTGTTTCAGATCCTGTTTTCTTTCCATGCATACAGCTTTTGCACAAACCCGTAGGGAACCACCAGGTCACCCGTTCCGCTGCCTAGATGGATATCCGGCTTATTCTCGCCATGGAAATCACTTCCACCGCTTTCCAGCAGTTCAAACTCCTGTGCGATGGCATGGGCAGCATCCGTCACTTCCGGGGCGTAAGTGGAATACCGGGTTTCCATAGCCGCCAGACCATGTTCTTTTGCTTCCGGCAAAAACCTCCGGAGTTCTCCCTCCGTCAGACTGATAAAGGGATGCGCCAACACCGGCACTGCATTTATGGATTGCAGGAAATGGACTGCTTCCAATGCAGGAATGCGCTCCGGCGGGATATAGAGTCCGTTTTTCGCGGATAGAACGCCACGAAATGCTTCTTTCATTTCACGGATATAGCCCTTTCTCAAAAGTTCCGAGGCAATCACAGCACGATTCACATTTCCTTGATGCCGCTCCCGAATTTCCCCGTAGCTTAATTCGTACCCGGCTGTATGCAATGCCGCGACCAGCGCGCAGTTGCTTTCCTCTTTTCTTCGATTGATGACATCAAGAAAGTCCGTAAGTTTGGCATACTTTTCCTGTTCCAGAAACAGGCCAACGATATGAACTTCTTTCCCGAGATACCCTGTGGAGATTTCCACGCCGGAAATTGCTTCAAGAGCTGTCCCCCGGGCTGCACCCAGAAACTCCATCAAACCGGCGACGGTGTTATGATCCGTAAGGGCAACCGCGCTCAGATTAGCCCGAAGCGCTTCCTTAACGATTTGGGATGGGGTAAATGTTCCATCAGAGAAAGTCGAATGGGTATGCAAATCGCAAGTAATCATGTGTTATCCTCTTTTCTGTCTAAACACACATTCCACTATATATCATAGTTGTCCGTTTCCAGAAAGTCAACACAGGTTATTCTGTTAATACCGGTTACTTGATTGGCAACGAATTGCCACCATGGGTCGAACCTGGGGAGAATGAAGCCCGGGTTCACACCCGGGCTTCTGCTGCTTACTTGAGTGCTATGCCATCGTGGAACGCCTGTCCGACCTTTTCGCCCAGAACCAGATACTGATTGTTCATGGTGTCAAAGGTGATGGGACGGAGCTTGCTCACATCCACCTTGCCGTTCTGCCCAAGCACGGATTCGTCAGCAGACACATTGACGATCCGCCCCACCAGGCGGCAGGTTTCGGGGTCGTAGGAAACAGCCTCACACTCCAGCGCCATGGGCAATTCATCGATGAGAGGTGCGTCCACATATTCGGACTTCGTTGCGTGGAAACCGGCCTTGGCGAACTTGTCCGGCTCCTTGTTCCCGGACACAAGGCCCACATAGTCACAAGCTGCCACATGGTTGGCAGTTGCCATGGACACCGTGAACGCCTTACGGGCCATCAGGTTTTCAGCAGTCTTGTGACCCGA
>CAMGCA010000189.1 GCA_946011705.1 uncultured Clostridia bacterium
TCTCTTTTGACTTATTTCGCGGACAAATCCACACTTCTTCTCAGCATGGACAGGGGCGGCACCTGTTTTGGCAGCTTCAGGGTGAACCGCATCTGGGGCGTTCTGGCCTCCTCCAGCGGCACGCCATCCATATCCGCCATACCCTCGGCGGTAATGGGGAAAGGCCGCAGATCGGGGCCTACGGCCTCCAGCGCATCCCCTGCACGGAACTTGTTGTTCAGACTGCAAACCGCAGTTCCGTTTTCATCACAGGATTCCACTTTCGCCACAATCTGCCACTGTATGTTATAGGGGTAGTTTTAGATATATTGGCCCGGCTCCCAATAGTAGAAGCCGGTGGAGTAGATGCGGTGGGAGACGTGCTCCACCTAGTCCCGCCAAATTGGATCGATGGGTCTTCCGGCAGCCGCGTCATCGATACAGTGGCGGTAGGCCCCGGTGACGATGGCGGCGTAGTAGGCGGATTTGGCCCGGCCCTCGATCTTGATGCAGTCCACGCCCGCGTCCATAAGGTCTTTCAGGTGGTCGATCATGCACATATCCCGGGAATTGAGGAGTTAAGTCCCCTTCTCGTCCTCGTAGCCCGGGCAGTATTGCCCGGGCCGCAATTCCTCCATCAGGGCATACTTGTAGCGGCAGGGCTGGGCACAGGCTCCACGGTTGGAGTCCCGCCCGGTCATGTAGTTGCTGAGCAGGCACCGGCCGGAGTAGCTGACGCACATGGCGCCGTGGCCGAAGGTCTCGATTTCCAGCTTCGGGTCCACCTTCTGCCGGATGGTGCGAATCTCGTCCAGCGAGCATTCCCGGGCCAGTACCACCCGTTGAGCGCCTAAGTCAAACCAGCTCTGGGCGCATTCGTAGTTGGCGATGGACTGCTGGGTGGAGATATGCCGCTCACAGTGTGGGGCATACTTTCCTGCCAGCATAAAAGCGCCTAAATCCGCCACAATCAGTGCGTCCACCCCAGCGTCGTCCAGCTGTTCCAAATACGCGGGCAGCTGGGCGACTTCCTCGTTTCGGGGCATGGTGTTCACGGTCACATGGCATTTTACCCCATGCTCGTGGGCAAATTTCACCGCCTCCGGCAGCTCCTCCGGGGAAAAATTCCCCGCGAAGGAGCGCATGCCGAAGCTGGTTCCCGCCAGATACACCGCGTCCGCGCCGTAAAGGACGGACATTTTCAGCCTTTCCATATCTCCGGCGGGGTTGAGCAGTTCCAGTTTTCTCATTGACCCTCCGCGTAGGCTGCCACATTGGCGGATTGCTCATCATAGGTGGTAGAGAAGGTGTGCATTCCGGTTTCGGGGTTCAGCACATAGTAGTAATAGTTGTGATTCTCGGGATTCAGCGCGGCCCGCAGGCTTGACAGGCCGGGGTTGGAGATGGGGGTGGGGGTCAGGCCGGTATGGGTGTAGGTATTGTAGGGGGAATCCACCTGCAAATCCTCACGGGTCAAATCGGTTTTGCCATCCAGTGCGTAGACGATTGAGGCATCGATGTTCAGGTAGGCGGGACTGTCCCAGCGGAACAGACGGTTGTAGATAACGCCCGCAATGGCGGGGGCTTCCGCAGGCGCGGCAGCTTCCTTCTCAATCAGGGATGCCACAATGGTAACCTCCCGGACACCGTAGCCGCCGCCGGTGACATTGGCGTTCAGAATCTCGATCTGGGCCCGCATTTCCTCATCAAACCGCCGGTCAAAGTTGTCAAGCAGCTTTTCCAGCACCTCTCTTGGGGTGGAGTTCTTATAAAAATCGTAGGTATCCGGGAACAGGAATCCTTCCAGGCAGTATTCCTGGCCACGTTCCATATTTTCCAGGAACCAGTAATCCTTCAGTTCGCCATTGGCGGCGTAGGCGGCCAGATCTTGTGCGGTACAGATACGCTTTTCCTCCAGCATGGCAAAAATCTGGCGGCAGGTATAGCCTTCGGGGATCAGAACATTTTCCACAACCGTACGGCTGGAACTGGTGGACATCATATTCACCAGCGCGTGGTAGTCATACCGGGTATTCAGGTCGTAGATGCCGGGGTCAATGTCTTCCTCGGCATCGGAAATGTCCGCGTAGAGCTTGAACAGGCTGCGGTAGCGGATCAATCCGTTACTGTAGAGCTTTTCGATAATATCGTCCATGGAGTCGGACTCATAGATGGTAATGGTGACGGGGTTATCCTCCCGCCCGAAGGCCAGCACGTCCGCCGCGCAGACCCACAGCATCCGTCCGGCGGTGACGCCGATGGCGAGAATCAGGGCCAGCCACACCACCGTGACCAGCATATTGGGGATACCCAGCAGACCCTCGCCCTTTTTCCGCTTGGGGCGGCCCTTTCTGGGGGGACGCGCATTCCCGGCGGACGACGGCTCCTCAGCCGCGGGAGCGTCCATCATTTCCTGAAAATCCTTGCTGCTGGTGTCTTGAAAATCTTTGTCGGGAGCAGGGGAGGGCGGCTCCTCGGCGAACAGCACTTCCTCCAACTCCGGGTCATCCAGAATGGACAAATCCACAGCGGGAGAGGCCTGCTCCGGCGCGGGTATTTCAGGGACAGGTTCAGCCTGTTCGGTATCCGGGATTCCCGCCGGCGGGGCGACCTCCGCTTCGGCGGGCATCTCCTCAGCGGCAGAAGCGTCACCGGCAGCAGGGACAGGAGCTTCCGCAACAGGCGCAGCTTCCGTTGGCTGTTCCGGCAGAGCTTCCCCGCTGGTAAAGGTCAGCGCTTCGAACACGGGAACCTCGGTGGCCTCCGGTTCGGAGACAGACGGGGAAACCGGCAGAACGTCCTGTTCCGGGATGTTTTTCTCTTCCATGTATTGCCTCCTTTAGCGAATCACGATCTGCTGCGCGACACTGTCGGCAGCTTCCTTCCCTTTCAACGCGGTGATCAGCTGAAGGGCAAAGGGAACGGCGCAGCCGGCAGAGGTGCCGGTAATCACATTCCCATCGGTGACAGCGGCAGCATCGGGCACCATGACTGGATCACCCATCAGCTCCTCACAGCCGGGGTAGCAGGTGGCGCGTTTGCCGTCGGTGATGCCAAGCTGGGCGAGAACCGTGGGGCCAGCGCAGATAGCGGCCACCAGTTTGTGGTTTTCATAGGCGAACTTCACGGCATCCAGAGCGGCCTGGCTTGCCTTGATGGAGGCCACGCCTCCCAGACCGCCGGGCAGAATGATCCCTTCCAGATTGGTCAGATCCATCTCGCCCAGCTCCAGATCTGCCACAATGCCGATGTCCCGGCTGCCGTATACGGTTTTTCCGTTGATGCCCACAGTGCACACTTCAATTCCGGCCCGGCGCATCATGACCAGCGGAACCATCGCTTCGGTAACTTCAAATCCGGTGCCCAACATCATATATACCATAGTTTAATCCTCCAAACAGGCCGCAACGTGGCGGTAGATTTCTTCGTGAATGTCTTCAATGGAGCGCATGGCTCCGTCCCTTACGCATGGAATGACCGTCCAGCCGTAGTATTCGGCGGCGGCCTTTCCTGCCCGACGGCAGGCGGCGAGATATTCCAGGTCCTGCTCGTGAATGTCCGCATGGGTGTGGGTGGCGGCCTCCCGGGAGCGCATCATTTTCTCGGTGAAGTTCGTGGGAACGTCCAGATAAAGAACCAGATCCGGCTTGGGAAGCCCCAGCTTGCCGTATTCAAAATCATACAGCCATTTGAGAAATTCGCCCTGCTTTTCCGGCGGTTCCTTGGAGGTCTGGTGCACGGCATTGGAGGTGGTGTAGCGGTCGGAGACCACCAGACCGCCGTTTTCATACCACTTTCCCCAGACCTTTTTATAGGACGCGTAGCGGTCAACGGAATAAAAGGCAGAAGCGGCGTAGGCATTCACATCCGATGGCTTGTCCCCGAACTCGCCGCCCAGGTACATCCGAATCAGCGCGGAGCTGGGTTCGGAATACTGGGGGAATACCAGTTTCTGAAACTGCCGCCCATCACGGGTCAGCCGCTCTGTCAAACGCTGAAACTGTGTGGATTTCCCGGAACCGTCCGTTCCTTCCAGTACGATTAGTTTGCCCATAATTTGTCTCCTTATGGTTTGGACAGAATATCATACCCTACAATATACCATAGTTAACCCCATTTGTCCACCACCGACCTTCCTGCCAAATCTTAATTTTCAGAAAACAATGACCAAAAAGAAGAAACGGTTGCAAAAAAAGGGAAAAGATGATATAGTTATCGCAACTGCGTATAAAAAGAGGACGAAAAATATGGAAGCAACATTTGAAAGTCTGGGTCTCAGCGAGGCCATGCTGAAAGCCCTGGAAGCCAAGGGCTACGGCTATCCCACCACCATTCAGGCGGAAGCGATTCCGCACTTTATGCAGTGGAAGGATGTCATCGCCAAGGCCCCCACCGGCACCGGCAAGACCTTTGCCTTCGGAATCCCCATGATCGAACACATCGACCCGGCCAATGAAGCGGTGCAGGGCCTGATTCTGGCCCCCACCCGGGAGCTGGCCATTCAGATCGGCGACGAGCTGCGGGGCTTGCTGACCTATTTCCAGGGTATCCGGGTGGCGGTGCTTTACGGCGGCGCGGGCATCGGCGGACAGGTGAAGCAGCTGGAGCGCAAGCCAC
>CAMGCA010000190.1 GCA_946011705.1 uncultured Clostridia bacterium
GGATTTTCTGGCCACCCTTGGGCGGATCAACCGGGAGCTGGGCACAACCATCATTCTGACCGAGCATCGTTTGGAAGACGCCTTCCCCCTGGCCACCAGAGTTGCCGTCATGGAGGAAGGGCGGCTGCTGTGCAGCGGCACACCTGCCGAGGTGGGCGCTGCCCTGCGGACGAGCGGGCACACCATGTTTCTGGCCATGCCCACTGCCATGCGGGTGTGGGCGGCAGTGGAACAGAACGGTTCATGCCCCGTTACAGATCGGGACGGCCGGGCGGGGGGGCCCGCGTATGGAGCAAAACAGCCCGGATGTGGTGCGTGGATTGAGCCTTACCCTGAAAAAAGGGGAGTTCTACGCCCTTCTGGGCGGAAACGGCGCCGGTAAATCCACGTCTCTAAAGCTGCTGGCCGGACTTTTGAAGCCCTATCGGGGAACGGTAAACTGTCAGGGCACAATCGGTGTTTTGCCCCAAAATCCCCAGGCCCTCTTTGTAAAGAAAACGGTTCGGGAGGATTTGGCAGAGATTCTAGGCAGCAGAAAAGCCGAGCAGGCGGAGCGGATCGCCCATGTGGTCGCTCTGTGCCGGCTGGAAGGCCTGTTGGATCGTCACCCCTACGACCTGTCCGGAGGTGAGCAGCAGCGGGCGGCTTTGGCCAAGGTCTTACTGCTGGATCCTGACATTTTGCTGATGGTCGAGCCCACCAAGGGACTGGACGCGGAGTTCAAACAGGTGCTTGCGGAGATTTTGCAGGTGCTTTTGCGGCGGGGCGTTACGATCCTGATGGTCAGTCATGATATCGGATTCTGTGCCCGCTATACCCATCGCTGCGCTCTGTTTTTTGACGGCAGCACCGTGGCAGAGGGTACGCCCCGGGCTTTCTTTTCAGGCAACAGTTTTTATACTACCTCCGCCAACCGTATGGCGCGGGAGCTGGAGCCTGAAGCTGTGACGCCGGAGGATGTAATTACCCTGTGCGGTGGTCATCTGCCGCCTGTGCCGGAGCTGCCGGACGATATCCCGCCCCTGCCGGAGCCGAAAGAAGGAAGCGCGGCGGAAAAGCCCAAAAAGCTGCCCTGGTGGCGCAAGATTCTGGCGGCCTTGTCAGCGGGCGTGGCGGATCTAACCGAAATGGTCACCGCCGAGGGGCTGACTTCCCTGGCGGGCGAGCAGCTGGTGCTATACCTGATTTTTTGCATTTCCCTGATCGTGTTTGCCGTCTGTATTACACGCCGCAGCCATCGGCCGGACTATCTGAAGCAGACGCCGAAGGAACAGCGGAAGCTGGCCAAACGCACACTGGCGGCAACGGTTCTGATCTTGCTGCTCATTCCGGTGACGCTCTTTGTGGGGATCACCTATCTGGGCGGGAAGAAGTATTATTTTATCTCCCTCCTGATCCTGCTGGAAACCATGCTTCCCTTTTTCCTGGCCTTTGAAGGCCGGAAGCCCCAGGCCCGGGAGCTGGTCATCATCGCGGTGCTGTGTGCCATTGGCGTGGCGGGCCGGGCATTCTTTTTCATGCTGCCCCAGTTCAAGCCGGTGATGGCGGGGACCATTATCGCAGGCGTGGCCTTTGGCGGGGAAACCGGCTTTTTGGTGGGAGCCATGACGATGCTGGCTTCCAACGTCATGTTCGGGCAAGGCCCCCTGGCACCATGGCAGATGTTTTCCATGGGTATCATCGGATTTCTGGCGGGCATTTTGTTCCGCAAGGGACTTTTGATGAGGACCCGGGGCGCATTGTGTGTCTTTGGCGCTCTCTGCGCGATTCTGATTTACGGTGGTATCATGAATCCGGCTTCGGCCCTGACGGCGAACCGGGAGTTGGCAGGCGGCATTCTGCTGAGCAGTTATGTCGTGGGAATGCCCTTTGACTGCATCCACGCCATGGCCACCTGGCTGTTTTTGTGGTTTGGTGCGGAACCTATGCTGGAAAAGCTGGATCGTATAAAGGTCAAATATGGTCTGGTTGAGTAAATGCGTTGAGGATCTCAGAAGGATATCTTTGTTAACAGCGTATTAAAATCATCTTCATTCACCAGATTCCCTCAACAGAGCGCAGAGGGCCTACGGCTTTCCAGGATATTCTCGCTCTATTTTTATCGTTTCTTTGACCACACAACCAGCCACAGACAGGGTCGAAACAGCCGGAAAGTGTGCGTTTCAAACGAACCGGAAAACAATCTATTCGGAATAGAAATGGCTGTAAACCTCCAAAAAAGATTAGAAAAAAGCAAAACTTGGTGTTGACGTGCGGGAGGTCACAGGTTCAAGTCCTGTATCGTCCACCAGAAAAACCGCTGTTTTCGAGAGAAAACAGCGGTTTTTTGTTGCTTTTTTCTTCATTTTCTTTCTCGCCATATTCTGCTGCATCGTTTTTGATCATGGTTCAGCCACAGGCAGCCAAAAGCCGCCCTCCGAAAGTGTTTCTTAAGATCTTGGCACCTCTACTGCATTTTTATGAAGGAACTGACATGAAAAGCAGACCTTGTGTTGACCAAAGTAAAAATGATATACTAAGCTAAATTCTGCGGGAAAACCGCGCAAAGGGAGGATGTTCAGATGCTGCACATCGCCATTGCTGAGGATGATTCAAACTATGTCCGCCAGCTAAAGGAGTATCTGGACCGGTATAGCCGGGAGCGCGGCACACCCACGGAGGTATCCGTCTTTCCCGATGGAGACGAACTGGTGGAAAACTACCAGGCACAATTTGACCTGATTCTGATGGATGTGGAGATGCCATTTCTCGACGGTATGTCGGCGGCGGCGGAGATTCGCAAGCGAGACTCCGAAGTGGTAATCATCTTTATCACCAACATGGCGCAGTATGCCATTCGAGGCTACGCGGTGGACGCCCTGGATTATGTGCTCAAGCCAGTGAGCTATTTTGCCTTTGCCCAGCGGCTGGACCGTGCCATTGCCCGTATGAAGCGGCGGGAGCAGAAATTTATTGTGATTCCGGTCAAAGGCGGAAACCAGAAGCTGGATGTCTCCCAGCTCTTTTATGTGGAATGCCAGGGCCACACCCTGCTGTACCATACCGCCTCCGGTGTTTACACCTCCACCGGCACTATGAAGGAAGTGGAAGCCAGGCTCAGCGGGTTTCATTTCTATCGGGGAAACAACGGCTATCTCATCAACCTGGAGCATGTAGACGGTGTGCAGGATGGGCTTGCCCTGGTCGCCGGAGAGCGGCTTCAGCTCAGCCGCCCAAGGCGCAGCGCCTTTCTAGAGGCGCTGACCAACTATCTGGGCGAGGTGGTCAAATGAATACGCTGCCTGATATCCCCCGGATCTATACCGCGCTGGCGGAGTGGTGCGCCTGCCTGATCTACCTATTGCCTATGCGGGGACGGGTAAGAAAAATTCCCTTTGTACTGACGGCGGCAGCCGGTCTGGGTATACAGGTAGCCTTCCTGACTCTGACTGGCGAGCTGCCTCTCCCCTTCTGGATCCCCTGCATGGCGGCGGCAGCCGGGCTGATGTTTGTGTTTTTGTGGCTGCTAAGTCATGCCGCTGTACCGGACACCGCTTATTGCTGTGTGCAGGCCTTCGTTCTGGCAGAGCTTGCCGCATCTCTGGAATGGCAGCTTCACTGCTTTTTCTGGCCGGATGGCGCACTGCGCCCGACCGGGCTGCTGGTACTGGTAGTGGTATACGGTGCGGTGTTTCTGTTGATGGGGTGGCTGGTGAGCCGCCATCTGCCCGACGAAGGGCGGCTTGGGATTACCTGGCGGGAGGTAAGTTCCGCCTTTATCATCGCCTTCGCCGTATTTGCCGTCAGCAACCTGAGCTTTGTAACGGGTAATACACCCTTCAGCGGCCGCTACAGCACGGAGGTATTGAACATCCGCACACTGGTGGATCTGGGGGGCGTGGCCATTCTGTTTGCCCATTTGCTCCAGTGCGGCGACCTGCGAGTGCGGCGGGAACTGGAGGCTGTACAGAATGTGCTCCAAAACCAATACCTCCAATATCAGCAGTCCCGGGAGAGCATTGAACTGATCAACCGGAAGTATCACGACCTGAAGCATCAGATTGCTGTCCTGCGGGCTGAGCCGGATGCGGCCCGGCGAGGGGCCTACCTGGACAAGATGGAGGCAGACATCAAGCAGTATGAGGCCCAGAACAAAACGGGCAACTCCGTATTGGATACCGTGCTCACCAGCAAGAGCCTCTACTGCGCCGGAGCGGACATCACCTTTACCTGCGTGGCCGACGGCGGTCTGCTGAACTTTATGGATGTGATGGACCTGTGTACCATCATAGGCAACGCCTTGGACAACGCCATCGAGTATGAGGAAAAGGTGGCTGATCGGGAAAAGCGTCTCATCCATATGACTCTGTCCGCCCAGAAGAGTTTTATCCTGCTGCGGGTGGAAAATTAATGCGACTACGAGATGACCTTAAAGTACTGTCTGCCCGAAACCACCAAGGGTAACCGGGACTTTCACGGCTATGGTCTGAAGAGCATCCAGTATGTAGCCCGGAAATATGGGGGAACGGCCACGGTCGGGGTTTCAGGCAGCTGGTTTGAGCTAAAGGTGTTGCTGCCCGTGCAAGACTGCGC
>CAMGCA010000191.1 GCA_946011705.1 uncultured Clostridia bacterium
TGGACCTGAAGAACCGTGGATTAACCATGGAAATCATCGCCGATGCTCTGGAGCGCTGCCGCAAGGCCCGTCTGGAGATCATCTCCGAGGTCATCCTGAAGGCTATCCCCGCTCCCCGTGAGGAGGTTTCCGAGTACGCCCCCAAGATGATCTCCCTGAAGATTCCCGTGGACAAGATCCGTGAGGTCATCGGCTCCGGCGGCAAGACCATCCAGAAGATCTGCGCCGACACCGGCGCCAAGGTGGACATCGACGACGACGGTTCCGTGTTCATCTCCGCTGTGGACGCTGCCGCCGCCAACGCCGCCAAGAAGATGGTGGACGACATCTGCTTCGTGCCCGAGGTGGGTAAGCTCTACTACGGCAAGGTTGTCCGCATCCTGCCCATCGGCGCCTTCGTGGAGATCGCTCCCGGTCATGACGGCATGGTGCACATCTCCAAGCTGGAGAACCGCCGGGTAGAAAAGGTCGAGGACGTGCTGAACCTGGGCGATATGACCTGGGTCAAGTTCATGGGCTTCGACGAGAAGGGCCGCGCCAACTTCAGCCGCAAGGACGCTCTGAAGGAAATGGCCGAGAAGAGCTAATTCCCGGTAATACAGGTAATTCCCGCCCTGCGAAAGCAGGGCGGGTTCTTTCCGCGCTAAGATGTTGACAATTCAACTTCCTTGTGCTATACTGCGAGACGTTGAGCTGTCAACATCGAAGGAGCATCTGCCAATGATCGATCGTTTTGAAAAATTTTCCCTTGCTATCGCGGAAATCAACCGCTGCTGGCACAAAATCGCGGCGGAGGAGTTATCCAAGTATTCCCTGAAGTCCTCCCACGTCACCTATCTGCTCACTCTGGCCCGCTATCCCGAAGGGCTCACCGCTCCCAAGCTGGCGGAACTGTGTGACCGGGATAAGGCGGACGTCTCCCGGATGCTGTCCATTCTGGAAGCCAAAGCGCTGGTAACCAAGGACGGAATCGGCGGGAGCCGCTACCGGGGCTGTCTCCGGCTGACCCCCGAAGGACAGGCCGTGGCGAAGGAATTGTCCCGGCGGGCAGAGCTTGCCGTGGAACAGGCCGGAGAGGGTCTGACCGAACAGGAGCGGATGATGTTCTATGCCGCTCTGGAGACCATCACCAAAAATTTACGCAGAATCTGTCAGGAGGGACTGCAATGAATCCCATCAAAGCCATCTACTGCCGCGCGGTGCAGGCTGTGTTCCGGGCTGCCCTGCCGATGCTGCCCTACCGGGAGCCGGAAATCTTCCGCAGCTGCGCCGAATTAAACACCGTTTTTTCCAAAAAGCACATTCAGCGGGTGCTCATTGTCACCGATGAAGGCATCGTCCGCAGCGGCATCGCCGGGCAGCTGGAAGCCGCCCTGGACGAATGCGGGGTACGCTACACCGTCTATTCCGAGACCCGGCCCAATCCCACCGTGGCGAACGTGGAAGCCGCACTGCGGCTCTACCGTCGGGACAACTGTCAGGCTCTGATCGCCATTGGCGGCGGCTCCTCCATGGACTGCGCCAAAGCCGTTGGCGCCCGCGTCGCCCGGCCCCGGACGCCCCTGGGCAAGCTCAAGGGAACCCTGCGGATTCTCCACAAGCTGCCCACTCTCATCGCCATTCCCACCACCGCCGGCACCGGCAGCGAAACCACTCTGGCGGCGGTGATTACCGACAGCGAGAAGAAGCACAAGTACGTGATGAACGATTTCGTGCTGATTCCCCGCTACGCGGTGCTGGATGCCAGTCTCACCCGCTCCCTGCCGCCCCCTCTCACCGCCACCACCGGCATGGATGCCCTGACTCACGCGGTGGAAGCCTACATTGGCCGCTCCACCACCCGTCTGACCCGGGAAAAAGCACTGGAAGCCACCAAACTGGTTTTTGAGAACGTGGAAAAAGTTTACCGGGATGGACAGAACATGGAAGCGCGGGCAAATATGCTCACCACCGCCTACGCCGCTGGCGTTGCCTTCACCCGATCCTATGTGGGCTATATCCACGCTGTGGCCCACTCTCTGGGTGGACAGTACAACATCCCCCACGGCCTTGCCAACGCCGTCATCATGCCCTATGTGCTGGAAAGCTACGGCCCCTGCATTCACAGAAAACTCCACCAGCTGGGCATTGCCGCCGGTGTGTGCGCCCCGGAAGAATCCGACACAGCTGCCGCCGCCAAATTCATTCAGGCCATCCGAAACCTGAACGTCCGCATGAACATCCCCGCCCATTTGGAGGGCATTCGGGAATCCGACATTCCCGTCATGGCGGCCCATGCGGAAAAAGAAGCCAATCCCCTGTACCCCGTGCCCCGTCTGATGACGCGGGAGGAACTGGAGGATTTCTACCGTCAGGTGGCGGCAGTTCCGGAAGCACGCCACGCGGAGCAGGCAGGCTGAGACCCCGCCGCACCTGTATGATCATACAACTTTAGGAGGATTATCCATATGCGTGTCAGAATCATCATTGACTCCACCACCGATCTTGCCCCGGAATTGCGGAGGCAGGTCGAGATCGTTCCCCTGACCGTCAGCTTCGGAACCGAAGAATACATCGACGGTGTCACCATCACCCATGAGGAATTCTACAGCAAGCTGATTGAAAGCGACGTGCTGCCCACCACCAGCCAGGCCACTCCCGCCGCCTTTGCGGAGGTCTTTGAGGAGGTTGCCGCCGCCGGGGACAGCGCCGTGGTCATCACCGTGGCATCTCAGCTCTCCGGCACCTGCCAGAGCGCCCGGATTGCCGCGGAGGATTACGACAACATCTATGTGGTAGACAGCGGCAGCGTGACGCTGGGCGCGGGCATTCTGGCAGAGTACGCCTTGCGCTGTGCCCGCTCCGGCATGACCGCCGCCGAAATCGCCGGGCTTCTGGAAAAGAAGAAGGAGGACATCTGCCTGATTGCCATGCTGGACACCCTGGAATACCTGAAAAAGGGCGGGCGTATCTCCGCCGCCGTGGCCTTTGCCGGTGGGCTGCTGAACATCAAGCCCGTGGTCAACGTCAAGGACGGAGTCATCAATATGCTGGGTAAGGCCCGTGGCTCCAAGCAGGGCAACAACCTGCTGGTGCAGGAGATCGAAAAAACCGGCGGCATTGACTTTGACATGCCCATTCTGCTGGGCTACTCCGGTCTGTCCGACGCATTGCTGAAAAAGTATATCACCGACAGTGCGCCCCTGTGGGAGAATGGTATTGACACCCTGCGCTACACCAGCATCGGCAGTGTTGTTGGCACCCACGCGGGCCCCGGCGCCATTGCCGCCGCGTTCTTCCATAAATAAGCGGCGGGAACCCGCGCAGATAGCGTACAACGCGCATTCTGCTGCGTACATACATACCGGCGTACGCAATGACCGGTTTGGGAGGTTTCCACGATTATTACGTTGAAGACTGAAAAAAATTGGTCTTTTTTTCGTGGGAAACCCCTTGCAAAATAGAAAATCCGGTGGTATAATATCCCCGATAAACGGTAGAATGTAGGCAAAGAGAGGCGCGAGCGCCTCTCTTTCTTCTTAGCCTTAAGGAGGTTGTGGCGCCAATGAAGGTAACTGAGCTGGTGGCGGAGTTCGCCCGCCCCATTGTGGAAGCCCAGGGCTGCGAGCTGTGGGATGTAGAGTATGTCCGGGAGGGAAGCGAGTATTTTCTGCGGCTGTATCTCGACAAAGAAGGCGGCGTGGACATTAACGACTGCGAGGCCGTGTCCCGGGCCGTGGACCCCATTCTGGACGAAAAAGACCCCATCCCCGGGTCCTACCACTTCGAGGTCTGCTCCGCCGGACTGGAACGGGTACTGAAACGTCCCGGTGATTTCCAGCGCTTTCTCGGCAGCCCCATTACCGTGAAGCTTTACCGCCCCAGAAACGGTCTGAAGGAAATACCCTGCGTGCTGAAAGAATATGACGCCGGAAAGCTCACCGTGGAGGCTGGAAAGGAAACCATTACGTTTGAAAAATCCGAGGTCGCCCAGGTGCGGCTTCGCGTGGAATTCTAAGGAGGATTAACAATGGCACCCAGAAAGAATGCCAAGAAGCAGGCCGAAGCCCCCAAGGTGGATATCGGCGCGGAAATTTTCGCTTCTCTGCGGGAACTGGAAAAGCTCAAGGGCATCCCCGTGGATTACATGGTGGAGCGTCTGAAGCAGGCGCTGACCAACGCCTACCGCAAGGATCGTGAGGATCACCGGGACGTTCCCGCCGAGAACGTGGTGGTGAACCTCAGCGAGGAAGGTCTGAGTATGTACCAGATCAAGACCGTGGTGGATGAGCTGACGGATCTGGCGCTGGAAATCCACATCGATGCCGCCCGGCGGATCAACCCCAGCCTGAATGTAGGCGACACCGTTGCCATCCCTGTTGACATTGCCAAATTCGGCCGGATCGCCGCTCAGACCGCCAAGCAGGTGGTGATCCAGGGCATTCGGGAAGCCGAGCGGGGCGTTATGTACGAATCCTATTCCTCCAAGGCCCAGGAGCTGCTCACCGGCACCGTGCTGCGCATTGCCCCCACCCCCGGCGATATGTTGCTCCGCTTCGGTCAGGGCACTGGGCCTTCCGACGCGGT
>CAMGCA010000192.1 GCA_946011705.1 uncultured Clostridia bacterium
GCGTTGTAGAAATCAAAGGGAATGTCCACGCCGATGGAATCGTTCAGGTGCAGGCGCACCAGCTTGTGCATATTTCCGAACTCGGTGGGGTAGGAGATGCCGCCGCCGGTACCGATGAAGGCAACGGGGGTTTCCCGGTAGACGTAATCCTCCCGCTGCTCTATCCGGTCCAGAACCCGGATGATGGTGGCGTAGGTGGCCTTTTCGGCGACCTGCTTTTTCATATAGGCGGTGTTGGCGAACACCACGTTTTGCCAGAGAATCAGGCTGACAAGGCAGACGCAGACCACCTTGGGCCAGCGCCGTTTTTGGGCGGGGACGTGGAAAGTGACCAGCAGGTAAAGCAGCCACACCAACCACACGGAGAAATAGGTCAGATCGTGAACCTGATCGCCCTGGGCCAGCAGGAAGGTGATGTCCATCACGAAGGGAAGCACAACCAGCAGCACGGCAGCCAGAAGCAGCCGGACAGGCTCTTTGCGCAGGCCATACAGAACCCGGCATAGCTCCGCCAGCAGCAGGAAGTCCACCAGATACAGCACCACCCGGAAGGAATCCGGATAGGCGATGTTGTTCAGCGCCTTGAAGAAGTTGGCGTAGGTGCCGCCGATGAGCCGGGGAAGGTCATGCAGAATATTGACGGACTGCTCGAAAATCTCGTAGGTGGCAGTCACATGGAAGAGCCGGCACAGAATTTCGCTGCACACGCAGTAGCCCAGGATGCCTGTCAGCAAAACGGCGATGCCCCGAAGCCCCCGCTGAAAGACGAGGGCCACATCCTCGCCCCGGAATAGATCCATCAGGCTCAGGAAGATCATCAGCGTGGCTGCCGCGGCGAAAAAGCTCTGATAAATACCCAGGGACAGGAAGATCAGCACAGCGCCTCCGAAAAACGGCAGCCACCCACGGTAGAAATACCACAGATACACGGCTGCCACCGCCAGAAGCAGGGCCAGATAGTTGCAGTCCAGCTCGTGGATGTAGGTTGCGGTCTGGGCGGTGAAGGACAGGTTCACGCACATAATCCCGCCGGTGAGCACCAGAAGCAGCGGATTGTGGAGCTTCAGCATTCTGGCCATCAGGAACAGGCTCAGTCCTACAAAAAACAGCGCCAGCAGCCCGATGAGCCAGGGCAGGGCAAAATTGCCCCGGAACAGCGCCCGGTAAACCGTGACGATGAAGCGCCCGTTTTCCAGCTTCCACTGGTTTTCTCGGGGGGTGGCGTAGAAGGCGTTCAGGGAGTCGTGGGAAAAATTGCAGTTGAAAAAGCCGTAGCTGTGGGCGATGAGACCCCAGCATAGGACGCTGATCAGGCACAGGAGCAGCCGCCGGTCCTTCAGTAGGCTGGGCTCCTGCCGCAGCGCGTCCGTGGGGGACAGCAGGTTTTCACGAATCCATTTCATCTTTGCACATAGTCCTTTCTGGGGGAATCAACGCTGTTTGTTCAGCTTGTCCGCCTTGCAGAACAGCACATAGCCGATGGCGAACAGGACGATCAGGGAGGAAACGGCGATGTTCTCGTTTTGCAGGGTCAGGCCGAATATGTTCAGGTGAATGCCGGCGGTGAGCTGGCTGATTATGGATACAAGCGTCATGCCCACGAAGGACGCGCCCTTGCCGAAAATGTCCATCAGGCCGTAAAATTCGCCGCTGCGCTCCGGGGGGATGATCTTGCCCAGGTAGCTGCGGCTCAGGGCCTGAATGCCGCCCTGAAACATTCCAACCATGACGGCGAGAAGCCAGAACTGCCACTGGCTGACCATGAATACAGCGAACAGCACCACACAGGTGTAGGCGATGATGCAAACTTTGATGAGCAGGCCGGTGTCATATTTTGCAGACAGCCGCCCGAACAGGATGGAGCAGGGGAAGGCCACGATCTGGGTCAGAAGCAATGCCAGAAGCAATCCGGTGGTGTCCAGCCCCAGCGCGGTGCCGTAGGCGGTAGCCATGTCGATGATGGTGTACACGCCGTCGATGAAGAAGAAAAAGGCCAGCAGATACACGAAAATGTGCTTTTCCTTTTTCGCGTCCCGGATGGTGCGGCCCAGCTGCCGGAAGGTGTCAAGCAGAGGGCTTTTCTCCGCGGTGACGAAGGCGGTCTGCCGGTAGCGCTGCAGCAGCGGGACGGTGCATCCCACCCACCACAGGGCGGTAATCAGGAATGCGATGACCATGGCGCTGCTTTGGGCCAGGCCGAAGGTACCGGGCATCAGCACCAGAATCAGGCAGAGGATGAAGGGAATTACAGAGCCGATGTAACCAAAGGCAAAGCCCATGGAGGACACCTTGTCCATGCGCTCCTCGGTAGTGACCTCCGGCAGCATGGAGTCGTAGAAGATAATGCTGGAGGAGTAGCCGACCCTGGCCAAAATAAACAGGCACAGGAAGGACAGCCAGCCCGACGCGGCGCCCAGCATTGCGCAGCATGCCACGCCCACCAGCATGGCGATGACAAAAAAGGGCTTTTTCAGCTTCCGGTCCGCCAGCGTGCCACAGATGGGGCCGAGAATGGCCACCAAAATGGTGGCGATGGAGCCGGCGTAGCCCCAGTAGCTCATGTATAGGTCTTCATTCAGTCCGGCGTTTTTCGCCAGCGCGTTAAAGAAAATGGGAACCAGGGTGGCTACCAGCAGGATAAATGCGGAATTGCCCACATCGTAGAGAATCCAGCTTTTTTCCAGAGCCGTGAGTTTGAATGTTTTCTCCATCTGTATCGATCTCCTATCAGCCAAAGGTGGGGGAAAAGTCATCGCCCAGAGGTTTGCCGGTTTTCATATGGACAATCAGCGCCTCCACCATCCGGGGGAAGCGCTCCAGCGCCTGACCGTACAGCTCTACCAGCTCATCCACATACAGGGACATTTCCTCGTTTTCCATTTCCGGGATGAGAATGTCGCACAGCTCCGGCTTGAAGCGGTTCAGGAGCTTTTCCCGTTGGGCGCGCCTGGGGCTGGCCAGGAAATGAACGCAAAAGCGCATGAGCTTCATGCTCCGGTGAATGTTGGCGCCGGTGGCGGGCGGATAGAACTGGGCTACGGTCATGCACTCGCCCCGGGTCAGCCGCAGCCGTCCGCTCATGTCGAAGGTAGCGGGGGAAGGCTCGCCATCGGCTGCCAGCAGGCGGCGTTCCAACTGGGATTCCAGCGCGATATGCCGGACTTCACCGATATCCACCAGCCGGTTCACGCAGGGGTGGCAGAGAGAATCCAGGCAGTAATGACCCAGCAGGCCGTACAGATAGGCCCGGGCGGCTTCGGAATCCGCCTGCTTGCAGGCCTGTTCGAAGAATTTCTGACCGCTCCAGGTGTGGTAGCTGTGGCCCAGCTGACCCACGGGGG
This sequence comes from uncultured Clostridia bacterium, assembly GCA_946011705.1. GTDB lineage: Bacteria > Bacillota > Clostridia > Oscillospirales > Oscillospiraceae > Faecousia. Next base: position 3,342 of record CAMGCA010000192.1, read on the forward strand.
TATCCATGATGGGATTGTAATAGAACAGAATGTCCGGCCCATGCAGACCGATGTCGTACATCCGGCGGAAGCGGCCGACGCACTGGCGGGCAGAGCCGGGCAGCGTGGGCAGGGCCAGCTTGCCGAAGCGGTAGTGGGCGTAATTGGCGGGCATTGTCATCACCTCGTTTTGACAGTTTTCCCTATTGTACACCAATTTCCCGAAAAAGGAAAGAAAAAATCCTGAAAAAAACAAATATGCGTTATGTAAACTGCACGATAATTGCATGAGTCAATGAATTGTAACAACAATACGAATCCCCCTTTTTCTGGTAGAATAAAAGAAAAAGGGGGCGTTACAAATGCAAGAACTGTTGGATTGGCTGGAATATTTGGAGGAGGGTCGCCAACAAAGCAAAGTTCGTCACACATTGAAAGACATATTGGTGATCATTTTGTTTGCGACATTGCTTCAATAACTCCTGTGGTGCGCTGTGCATAATACTGACTCCTTTGTCGTGAATTTTGGTATTATTCTTGACTTTGTTGCCAGCATTGATACTGTCATATACTGTCGATTACACAGAATTTTCTGCGGTCTCGTAGAAGAAAAGAGCAATGAAATTTACTTCCATCCACACCATTTCAGATTGTTTCTAACTGCCCATGTGCTTTTTCGGTTGCCTTTTTGTAGCTCCCGTTGTCTTGAATTCGTTTTAGAAATTCTGTATCCGCAAAGTATTCTTTTACATTTTCGTGCAGTGTATCCTGATTCCCTTTTAATCCCAACACATAATCAGCTCGTTTGTTTTTGATCTTTTCGGCAATTGCAGTTTGCATTCCCATTGCGTCAATTGTGATTACCTGTCCTTTTATTTGTAGTTTATCCAACAGATCCGGGATTGCCGTTATCTCATCACTCTTTTCTTCTACCGCTTTTTGTCCAAGGCAAAAGCCATCTTCCTTGCTCCATGCGGATACTATATGTGATGATTTTCCTTCATTCTTCTTGTTGGAACGCATCGTTTTTCCGTCAATGCAGATTATTTTCTTTAAGGCAACACCGCATAATGGGGCAAGGAGATTCGGCGAGAGATTTTGACCCGAGCGAAAGTATGGAAAATGCGGGAATACTGGATGTATTTCCCATTTTTCATACTGCACGATTGGGGCAAAAGATCCGTCGAAGCCCGCAGCTCCCATTGTGCGGTGTTGCCTTA
>CAMGCA010000193.1 GCA_946011705.1 uncultured Clostridia bacterium
AGCAGGGCTTTTACGACACCTGCGGGGCCATGAAGTCCTCCACGGTGCCCACCATGGTGGCGGCGGCCCGGCTGTTCCGCTCCAAATGCGACTATCCCATCCACATTGGTGTGACGGAGACTGGCCCCGTGAAGCAGGGCCTCATCAAGTCCGCCATGGGCATCGGCGCGCTGCTCTTAGACGGCATTGGCGACACCATTCGGGTGAGCCTTACCGATGACCCAGTACAGGAGGTCTACGCCGCCAAGGACATTCTGAAAGCCGCCGGACTGCGCAAAGAGGGCGTGAACATCGTCTCCTGCCCCACCTGCGGACGCACCCGCATCGACCTCATCGGCCTTGTGAACCGGGTGGACGAGGCTCTGCGGGAGTGCAAAAAGCCCATCACCGTGGCGGTCATGGGCTGCGTGGTCAACGGTCCCGGCGAAGCGAGGGAAGCCGACATCGGCATTGCCGGCGGCGACGGCTGGGGCATGATTTTCGAGAAGGGGGAGCAGGTGGAAAAGCTTCCCTATGACGAGCTGCTGCCCGCCCTGCTGAAACGAATCGAAGCACTGTAATACGAAAAGTGTCATTGCGAACCAGTCCGCAGACTGGTGTGGCAATCCCCTTAACGATTGCTGCTTCTCATCGGGAGATTCCCACGAAGTAGTGCGCTACTTCTTCGGAATGACATCTATATTTTGAGGTACTTATGAATCAGCAAGTCTATCTATTTCAAATGTTTCCCGACTATGAGCCGCCTGAGGAGCTGCGCGCAGCCCTATCTCAGGCGGCTATCGCCGCTGCGGACATTTCTGCCGAGGACAGAGCCGTCCATGTGGTGGTGCATTCTGAAACCTACATCCCCCAACGGCTGATGGATCAGGCGGCGAAGGAAATTGGCGCGCTCTACGGCCTGCGGCGCATGGCGCTGACTGCCACCCACCCGGCTGACCAGCTGACGAAAATGGAGCATGAGGAACTGATGAACCTCTTTGTTCAGCGGGATTCCATGGCCCGGGGTTCTCTCGCCGGGGCCAAATGGGACTGGGAAGGAGAGCACTTGACCATCCATCTGGCGGCCAACGGCAAGGACGCCCTCATGGAGCAGGTGCCCCAGGTGCAGCAGGTTCTCCGGGAGCGGTTTGCGGTACCCGTGACCATCTCCATCGAAACCGGCGCCGCGCTGGAGGGGAAGGCTCTGTTTGAAGCCATGGAGACCATGCGGGGTCAGATGATGAAAAATCTGCCCGCCGTCTCCGCCGCCAAACGGGAGGAAAAGGCGACAGCCTCCGCCGCGCCCAGCGAGACCTTCTACGGAAAGCCCTTCAAGGGAACTGCTGTGCCCATGAAGGATCTGTCCATGGACATGGGCACGGTGATCGTGGAGGGCAAGGTCTTCAACGTCGATCACAAGGAGCTGAAAAAGCGCAACGCCTATGTGGTAAAATTCGACATGACCGACAACACCAATTCCGTCCGCATCAGCAAGTTTATGGAGGCGAACGAGGCCAAACCCATTTTGGAAAATGTGAATATCGGCTCTGTACTGCGGGTACAGGGCAAGCTGATCGAGGACCGGTTTGAGAACGAAATGGTGCTGAAGCCCTACGCCATGCAGCCCGGCAGTCTGCCCAAGCGGAAGGACACCGCGGAAGGGATGAAGCGAGTAGAGCTGCACCTGCACACCACCATGTCCAACATGGATGCCCTGACCCCCACCGATGCCGCCATCAAGCAGGCGGCGGCCTGGGGCCACCGGGCCATCGCCATCACCGACCACGGCTGCTGCCAATCCTTCACCGACGCCCTGCATACGGTGGAGGGGAAGAAGCCCCCCAAGGTGGCAGGCACCGATGAGACCATCAAAATTCTCTATGGCTGCGAAGGATATTATGTAAACGATGTGGATGACCGCATTGTGGTGCATGGTGATCAGGACATGACCTTCCATGACGAATTTGTGGCCTTCGACCTGGAAACCACCGGCCTGTCCTCAAAAACCGACAGAATCATCGAAATCGGCGCGGTGATCCTGAAAGATGGGCAGGAAATTGACCGCTTCCAGACCTTCGTAGACCCGGAACGGCATCTGGAACGAAAAATTGTGGAATTGACCGGAATTACGGAAGAAATGCTGGTGGGCGCGCCGAAAATCGAAGAAGTGCTGCCCAAATTCCTGGACTTTATCGGCGAACGGGTGCTGGTTGCTCACAATTCGGACTTTGATACCGGCTTTATTCGCGCCGAGTGCGCCCGACAGGGCTTTGACTACAAGTATACCGCCGCCGACACCCTGATTCTGTCCCAGAATCTTCTGCGGCACCTGAATAAATTCAAGCTGGATATCGTGTCCAACGCTCTGAACCTGCCGGACTTCAACCATCACCGGGCCGGGGACGACGCCATGACCTGCGGCCTCATCATGACGAAGCTCATGCAGATGCTGGAGGAAGAGCACGACATCCACACGCTGCAAACCATCAACCCCGCCATGGTGGGTCTGCGCTCCGGCGGGCGCATCACCGACCGGCAGGCCCGGCATATTATCCTCTTTGCCAAAAATCAGGTGGGTCTGCGGAACCTCTACCACCTGATTTCCAATTCCAACCTGAAGCATTTCCGCCGGGTTCCCAGAATTCCCAAGTCGGAACTGCTCCAAATGCGGGAGGGCCTGATCATTGGTTCCGCCTGTGAGGCAGGTGAGCTGTTTCAGGCGCTGCTGGACGGCAAGAGCCATGACGAATTGAAGCGAATCGCTTCCTTCTACGATTTTCTAGAGGTTCAGCCCCTGGCCAACAACCGCTTCATGCTGGAAAACGAGAAGTACGCGGCAAAAACCGACGAGGATTTGCGGGACTACAACCGAAAGATCATTCAGCTGGGGGAGGAACTGGGGAAACTGGTGGTGGCCACCGGCGACGTCCACTTCTTAAATCCCGAGGACGAGGTGTTCCGCCATATTCTGCTTGCCACCAAGGGCTTTGACGACGCGGACAAGCCCATGCCATTGTACTTCCGCACAACTGACGATATGCTCAGCGAGTTCTCCTATCTGGGGGAGGAAAAGGCCTACGAAATCGTGGTGGAGAACCCCAACAAGATTGCGGATATGTGCGAGACCATGCGCCCGGTGCCCCATAACCTGTTCGCACCGAAAATCGAGAATTCTGTAGAGGATTTGAAGAATCTGGTTTACGGCAAGTTCCATCGCCTCTACGGCGACAACCCGCCGGAGGTCTTCACCAAGCGTGTGGAAACGGAGCTGCACGACATCATCTCCTGCCACTACGACGTGATCTATATGTCTGCCCAAAAATTAGTGCAGAATTCGCTGGAAAACGGCTATCTGGTTGGCTCCCGTGGCTCTGTCGGCTCCTCCATCGTGGCCTATATGTCCGGCATCACCGAGGTTAACTCCTTCCAGCCCCACTACCGCTGCCCCAACCCGGACTGCAAGTACACCGAATTGAACGTGCCGGAGGGCTACAACTGCGGCGCTGACCTTCCCGACGCAATCTGCCCCAAATGCGGCACCAAAATGGAGAAGGACGGCTTCAACATTCCCTTCGAGACCTTCCTGGGCTTCGGCGGCGACAAGGTGCCGGATATCGACCTGAACTTCTCCGGCGAGTACCAGTCCAAGGCCCACGCCTACTGTATCTCCATGTTCGGTTCGTCTCATGTGTTCCGGGCGGGCACCATCGGCACCGTGGCGGAGAAAACCGCCTTTGGCTACGTCAAGAAATACCTGTCGGAGCGGGGCAGAACCGCGTCCCGTGCCGAGGAAGCCCGGCTTGCCACCGGCTGCGTGGGCGTGCGCCGCACCACGGGCCAGCACCCCGGCGGTCTGGTGGTTATCCCCCAGGAGAACGAAATCTGGGACTTCTGCCCGGTGCAGCACCCGGCGGACGACCCCAACTCTGACCAGATTACCACCCATTTTGAGTATCACTCCATGGAGGAAAACCTGCTGAAGCTGGATATGTTGGGTCACGATGATCCCACCATGATCCGCATGATGGAGGACATGACCGGGGTGGATGCCAAGACCATCCCGTTGGACGACAAGGACACCATGTCCATTTTCACCTCCTCCAAGGTCTTAGGCTATGAGGATGACCCCATTCTCGGCCCCACCGGGGCCGTTGCCATCCCGGAATTCAACACCCGCTTCACCCGGGGCATGCTGATGGACACCATGCCCACCCGGTTTGACACCCTGGTGCGGCTGTCCGGCTTCTCCCACGGCACCGACGTGTGGCTGGGCAACGCCAAAGACCTGATCACCTCCAAAACCGCCACGGTTGACTCCACCATCGGCTGTCGTGACGACATCATGATTTATCTGATTTCCTGCGGAATGCCGGAGAAACGGTCGTTTAAGATTATGGAGGCCGTCCGAAAGGGCAGGGGACTGCCTGACGGCGCGGAGGAAGAGATGATTGCGGCGGGGGTGCCGGACTGGTACATCGGCTCCTGCAAGAAGATCAAGTACCTCTTCCCCAAGGCCCACGCCGTGGCCTACGTCATGATGGCCTTCCGCATCGCCTGGT
>CAMGCA010000194.1 GCA_946011705.1 uncultured Clostridia bacterium
CGGTGTTTGCCCGGGGTGACCGCCGTCTGGGACCGGTTATTGAGACGGCTGTGAAGAATGGCGCGAGACTGGACGGCTGGGACGAATACTTTAACTACGCAAGGTGGTACGATGCCTTCCGGGAGTGCGGAATCGATGAGGATTTCTACACAACCCGGGGCTATGGCGAGGAGGAAATCCTGCCCTGGGACACCATCGATGTGGGCGTATCCAAAGCCTTCCTGAAACGGGAGCGCCGCCGTGCCTATGATGGTAAGGTGACCCCGGACTGCCGCCACGGCTGTGCCGGCTGCGGCGCCAACAGCTTACTGCGGGAGGTGGCCTGCGATGCCTAGAGCGCTGTTTGAAAAGACGGGTAACGCCCGCTATATCTCCCACCTGGACCTGATGCGGGTGTTCCAGCGGGCCTTCAAGCGGGCCGGGCTGCCTTTGACCCACACCCAGGGCTTCAACCCCAGAGCCTCGGTGTCCATCGCCCTGCCCCTGAGCCTTGGCGTGGAGAGCCGATGCGAGCTGCTGGACTTTGATCTGGAGCACCCTGTGGGCGAAATCCGCGAAAAACTGAACGCCGCCCTGATTGACGGCGTCTATATCCGGGAAGTCTATGAACAGGGGCAGAAGCTGAAAAACCTGGCCCTGCTGCAAAGCCGGCTGGTGCTGGAATATGACAGAGACATTCCGGATGAGGCGGCGGAATCGATTCAAAGCCTGCTTTCCCGTCCGGAGCTGATTGTGGAGAAGAAGGGAAAAAACGGCGTGGCCCAGCAGGACATCATTCCCATGATCCGCAGACTGTCAGTGAAAAAACTGCCGGACAGGGAAGTGGAAATTGTGGCCCTGCACAGCTGCCAGAACCCTTCCCTGAATCCCATGCAGCTGAGCGCGGCAATTACGAAGTATCTGCCCGCGTTGGCGTAGGAGTTTGTGCGCTTCTTCAGGGAAGAGATTTACGAAACAAACGATATGATTTTCAGATAAGGAGAAGAAAAAATGGACGAAAAGATTCTGTTAGAGGAGTGCCCCATTTGCCGCGGCGCGGGCATGATCATGCACGAGGGCGGCTGGAGTGTCCAGGTGGAATGCTGCGACTGCAGCGCCCACACCATCTATATGGAGTACACTAGCGAGGAAGAGAAGAAGGAAGCGGAGCGGGCAGTGGCCCATCTGTGGAACATCGGCAAGGTAGTCAGCAGCGAACGTGGAGAATAAGTTGACTGATTTGGGGGAGAAGGTTCGCCGCCGTATTACGGAGGTGAACGCCGCGGCCCCCGGCTCCATTGCCGAAATGATGAACTTTCGGTTCGAGTCCTGTGCCAACGGGGATATTGTGCTGACCTGCCAGACCATGCCATGGATGCGGAACCCTGCAGGGACGCTCCATGGCGGTCTGTGCGCCACGATTCTGGATCAGGCCATGGGCTTTGTGTCCTACTGCCTGAAAGCAGGGGAGGGAATCGCTCCGGCGGTGCATCTGTCGGTGGACTACCACCGGCCCCTGCGTCCGGGCGAGAGGGTCAAAGTGACGGTCCGTGTGGTCAGCGTCACCAGAAATCTCATGAATCTGACCGCGGAAGCCTGTCAGGAATCCCACCCGGAAAAGATATGCCTTTCCGGTTCCGGCGTGTATTTCTTCAAGCCAATGCCAAATTGTTATGAAAACGGATGATATCAACTGAAAACTTGATGTTTTTTTGCTTCATTGGTTAAAAATAAAAAATTTCAAAAATAGTAAAAATAATGCTTGCTTTTTTTGAAGTTATGTGGTAATATATCGAAGTCGCCGAGAGAGCGGCAAGGAAATATCCGGGTGTGGCGAAGTTTGGTATCGCGCTTGAATGGGGTTCAAGAGGCCTCGAGTTCGAATCTCGACACTCGGACCATGAAAACCGAAAGAGCATTTGCTCTTTCGGTTTTCATTTTCTCATGAGAGATTCGAACAATTCAATGCAACTGTCCGGTGGACAGTTGCTTGCCAACGGCTGGACGGTGGCAACACATTGATTCTGAATCCCTTCGGGAATCAGAATGTAACGAATCTCGACACTCGGACCAAAACGGTTAGTTTTTAAGGAAACTGGCCGTTTTTTTATGCTTACTGTTGAGCGTTTTGCTGCATTTTTGAGCGTTGATACCTGGTTGATACGCGGTTGCTACTGAAATCAGGCTATTCTGGATACGGCGTCTATCAGGGATAAAGATGAAATGGACACCGGCGAAACGGCGGGTCATCGCGCGTGAACTCCCTTTAGAAATCCATTGGTTTACACGATATTCCCCGGAATTGAGATTGACAGAAACCGTTGCTGCGGTTATGATAGTAAAGGGGCTTAGAGCACATTCTGCAAAGACGGGGTCTATTGAATTACGCCTGGCCGATCTGGATGCGGCGGATCGTGCGTACATCAGAAGAGTGACAGAACCCAGATAATACCCGATATACAATTCTTAAGGAGGATATGAAATTGATTACCTGGAAGAACATGGATACTCTGGCGGCCTATGAAGAGCTTAAGACGGCGGACAAGGTTTGCGTGAGTCGCGCAATGAGCGGCGAAAACGGCGCGGAACGTGTAAAAAACTATACGGTTCCCATGGGCGCGGGCATGGACTTTAACTATGCTGCCCGGCCAGTGGACGATAATATTCTCTCCGTTTTGGAGAAGTTCGCTGCCGAGCAGCAGCTGGTGGAGAAGTTCGCCGCCTTGTATAACGGCGAAGTGATCAACACCGGTGAAAAGCGTCTGGTTCTGCACCACCTGTGCCGTGGACAGCTGGGCGAGGACGTGGTAGCTGACGGTGTTAACAAGCGGGAATTCTATGTAGGCGAGCAGAAGCGGATCGCGGAGTTCGCGAACAAGGTCCACGCCGGGCAGATCACCAACGCTGCCGGTGAGAAGTTCACTGCCGTCTGCCAGATCGGCATCGGCGGTTCCGATCTGGGCCCCCGTGCCATCTATCTGGCGCTGGAGAACTGGGCAAAGGTCAATAATACCCTGAAAATGAAGGCTGCCTTCATCTCTAATGTTGATCCCGACGACGCCGCCGGTGTCCTGAGCAATCTGGATCTGGCCCACACGCTGTTCGTGCTGGTGTCCAAATCCGGCACCACGTTGGAGACGTTGACCAATGAATCCTTTGTCAAGGACGCGCTTGCCAAAGCCGGTCTGGACGCGGCACATCACATGGTCGCTGTCACCTCCGAGACCTCTCCTCTGGCTAAGTCTGCCGACTATCTGACGGCTTTCTTCATGGATGACTACATCGGCGGTCGGTTCTCCTCTTCCTCCGGCGTGGGCGGCTGCGTGCTGTCGCTTGCCTTTGGCCCCCAGGTCTTCGCCGACTTCCTCAGCGGCGCTGCCGAGGCTGACAGGCTGGCAAAGAACGCCGACCTGCGGAAGAATCCCGCCATGCTGGATGCGCTGATTGGCGTTTACGAGCGCAATGTGCTGGGCTATCCCACCACCGCGGTTCTTCCATACTCTCAGGCTCTGAGCCGTTTTCCTGCCCATCTTCAGCAGCTGGACATGGAGAGCAACGGTAAATCCGTCAACCGCTTCGGCGAGCCTGTGAACTACGCCACCGGCCCCGTGATTTTCGGCGAGCCTGGCACCAACGGTCAGCACTCCTTCTATCAGCTGCTGCATCAGGGCACGAACATTATCCCCCTGCAGTTCGTTGGCTTCCGCAACAGCCAGATGGGCAGCGATGTCCTGATTCAGGGCAGCACCAGCCAGCAGAAGCTGTGCGCCAATGTGGCTGCCCAGATTGTGGCCTTTGCCTGCGGCAAGGATGACGAGAACCTGAACAAGAAGTTCGATGGCGGTCGTCCCTCCTCCATCATCATCGGCGACAAGCTGACTCCTCAGGCTGTGGGCGCTTTGCTGGCTCACTTTGAGAACAAGGTCATGTATCAGGGCTTTGTCTGGAACATCAACTCCTTCGATCAGGAGGGCGTTCAGCTGGGCAAGGTTCTAGCCAAGAAGGTTCTGGCACACGACACCGACGGTGCGCTGAAGGCTTACAGCGATCTTCTGAACATCTGAGCGAACGACCTACCTGACCTGCTATTCTACCAAAGAACCCCAGTTCTTGCCATGCAAGGACTGGGGTTTTGGGATTGTCAGGTAAAAAGGAAACGAAGCACGACTGTAGTCCATACTTTTTCGCCACCACTGGCCGCGTACGAGAAAAGCGCTGGATAAAATGGTGTTACCCATGTTATCGAGAAATGGTGTGAAACCCATCCGGCGCGGATACTACAGCGCTTTAATAATGTTTCATAGCGGAATGAAACACTATATCCAGATCATATCGAGGCGGGTTATCAGTAGAAGAATTGTTCAATGCTATTGAGAAATAGTTTTGAAGCAGGGTTATAGATCCATGGCAGGATTCATATAGTATACGTTCTTCTGATTCAACTTCTCTCGCAGGAGCTGTGCAGCTTCGCCGAACCTCTGGAAATGCACAATTTCCCGCTCCCTCAGGAATTTAATCACGTCATTCACGTCCGGGTCGTCGCTGAGCCGCAGAATG
>CAMGCA010000195.1 GCA_946011705.1 uncultured Clostridia bacterium
TGCCATAGTTTTCCTCCTGATTTCCCCGGAGTGGGGAATGTGTGATATTTGTGAAGCCAAAAGGGTTTGCCTGACAGCTCACACACCAGCGTCTGGGCAAAAAAAGAACCGACTACAATCGGTCGGCTATTGTTCGGTGCAAATATTCTATTTACAGTATTCAGTTAAGGTTCAGGTAAATCAGTTGGCGAACGGAACAGTCATTAGCCGAACAAACCGGACAGCAGAGGAACCAGGGTGGTGCCGATGAGGGCGACACCTCCGCCAGCCATGAGCTGCTTCATACCCTGGCTCTTTGCGCCGGGATTGTCGTTGCCGTAGCCCTCCAGCAGGTTAATGGCACCCCAGATGCCAAGGCCTGCACCGAGAGCTACAACGAGGGTCTGAAGAACGGTAATTGCACTGTTGAAAAAAGCCATAAAGTAATCTCCTTGCCATAAAGGCGAAAAATAGTGTGTCATGCCCCAGTCTGCGTAATGTCCTGAGAACCTGATTTGATATCTGCTAACCGCAGTGAGTTGGTCTGCTGACACTGCTGCCCAGCCGGGGCATGAAAAAAGCCGCCCATTTCAGGCGGCAAAGTCATGGATTAACGAGCGTTATCGCGGCTGGGTTTGGGAGCAGAGCGGGGCGTTGCAGCCCTGCTTTCACTCTTCTTCGCTGCGAGATTACCGAGCATGGAATCTCTGGGTCTTTCTTTGTATGCCTCCACCATTGCCTTAAGCTGTGTGGTGGTGTCGGTTCTGGATTCGTTCTGCCAAATGGTGCGTCCCATATCGTCCTTCCCATGGGGCATGGAGCGGGACACCTTGGTGGTGCCATCCGCCGGGAGCTTCATCCACAAGCCGTTGGAGAACTTGTTGTCATGGACAAAGCTGGCAGGAACGGCGAAGGATTCCCAAGGGGTCTTGTCGTTGGGATCACGGTTGGGAATCTTCACCTGTACCATGTCCTTACCGGTTTTGGATTTGAAGTGCTGACCGATAAGACCTTTTCCGAATTTGATGGTTACTTCTTCCCGATTGGGGGATTGCGTATTTGTGTTTTCCAGTAGCTTATCCTCCTAATTCATCGGCGTTCACAACCACAAAACTGTCCTGCCGGTGCAGCTTGGCTTTGTGATCGAGGAACTTACCAATATCGAAAGTGTTTTTCTCATCATAGTCTGCTGTCAGCTTGAAATTGGGATGCTGCGTCAAATCGTACTTGTCGGAGAGAAAGGGGCGGACACCACGCAGCTGTAGGATACACTTTCCGCCGTCCAGGACCGCCAGCTCATCCTGGGACATGAGTTCATGCCCCAGCTTCTGGAAGTTGGTGCCATAGGAAGGGCTATTGCCACGGGTATCCGAAGTGTTGAAGCTGTCGATTGTCTCTTTCCCAAGCGCCGCATTCAATTCCTTTAGCGTAGTCGGCTCTGATCCTCCAAGGAAAATCTGAGAGTCCATGTTGCCGATAATGGTGTCTGCGTTGTCCTTGTAGATGGCTTTCAGCTGGCTTCGTGCCTGAAGAACAAGGCAGGCAGAGATTTCACGGCTTCGAATAGTGGCTACCAGCTTCTCCAGATTGGGAATCTGACCGATATTCGCCGCTTCATCAATCAGGCACCGCACATGCACAGGCAGACGGCCTCCATAGACATCATCTGCTTTCTCGCAGAGCAGGTTGAATAGCTGGGTGTAGATCATGGAGATCAGGAAATTGAAGGTGGCATCTGTATCGGACATGATGAGAAACAGTGCCGTCTTTCGATCTCCGAGGGTATCCAGTTCCAGTTCGTCATAGGCAGTAATCTCCCGCAGCTCAGCAATGTCGAAGGGAGCCAGCCGCGCGCCGCAGCTAATCAGAATCGACTTAGCTGTTTTGCCCGCAGCCAATTTGTAAAGCCTGTATTGCCGATATGCAAAAGTATTTGGCTTTTTTCGGTTCAAATCCTCGAACATCAGATCAACGGGATTCTGGAATTCTTCGTCGTCCTCTCTGACCTCCATTGCATTGAGAAGCTCCAACAGGGAAGCAAAGTTCTGCTCGGACTTGGGGGCTTCGTAATGGATGTAGGCAATCAGCGCCGAAAACAGCAGCTTTTCGGACTTCTCCCAGAACTCGTCTCCGCCTTTTCCTTCTCCCTTGGTGTTGGCAATCAGCGTGGTGACGAGTTTCAGGATATCTTTCTCACTGTGGATATAGGCGAATGGATTGTAGTGCATACTCTTCTTGAAATTGATGGTATTGAATATCTTGATCCGATACCCCTTTTTCAGAAGCGCATTTCCACATTCCACCACGATGGAGCCTTTCGGGTCAGTGACAACATAGGAACTGTGGCATTGGAGCAGGTTCGGTTTCAGCCAGAACCGGGTCTTGCCGGAACCGGAACCGCCCACAATCAAAACATTCTTATTCCGGGCATTCTTGGGGTTGGCTGGGCGATTGGACATCATCAGCCGCTCTGTCTGCGTCAGAATGATATTGTCCTCAAACTTTGGTGCCATAAATGGGGCAATGTCCTGGGCATTACCCCACCGGGCGGAGCCGTATTCCTGGTTGTGACGGTACTTCTTCGCGTTCTTTCCTTTGAGATACACCGCCAATCGCAGCCCCACTCCACAAATCACGCCTACACATAAATCAAATGGCTGAAAGCTGGGGGTGAGGCTTCCAAACGCCGCAGGGATCGCACCCATGAGTCCCAGTATGGGAGAGTTGGGAACGCTCACCTTCGCCATTCGCCATGCTTCGCCAAGATTCGTGGAAACCAGACCGAATACGACATAGGGAATGGAGAGAACCAGAATCCGCTTGATTTCCCGCTTCGTCATAGGTCACGCTCCTGTGCCTTTTCACGCACCTTCCTGGGCAGGGAGGCCACAAGGACTTTCATCTTGGCAAGCAGTTCCAGCATACTGGGACGCTCTGCCTTTTTCGCCATTGCAGCGCTGTACTCCTTGAACGCAGCTGTCAGTGCATCGCCATCCCGCGCCTTGAAGAATACCAGATAACGCGGCGGCTCTTGAGAGCGGTCTTTGGTGATAGCATAGTCTACACCATACTTGTTGAGAATCCGTTTGAAGCCTGCAATCTCGGTCTTCTCAATCTCGATGTTGGTGGCACCCTGATTCTGCCCCAGCAGCTGATCGATGGTCTGCTCACCTACGATGTGGGTGTCCTGTATCGATGCTTTCCTTGCTTTCACATTTCGGCGGTGATTCAGATAGGCGCGGAACGCATTGACAAGGGAACGGCCAGTCAGCTTGGTGGTACTGATTGCCAGGTTGACTGTTCTGTTTTCAACTTCCTCCTGCATTGGTCACACCTCCTCTCAACAGGTACATCATCGGGGATCGTGGCTTGGGGATTTCTTAGCAGCTTCCTGCTTTCGTGCCTTCTCTGCCTTCCGAACCTCCTTATCCGGGATGGGAATCGCAATCAGATGACCACCCAGGCGAATAAATGTCTCCGGCTGATGAAAGAGCTTCTCGTAATGGGCAAGCTGATCTTTGGTCAGGGAAGAAAAGTCCTCCTCGCCCAGACCGACAATCACCATATTCCCAGCGGTGATGTCGTAGATCTCGCCATCCTCCGTCCGCAGTGCCCGGTTCAGCGGCAGCTGGTCGAGTTTGCCCTCTTCGTTGACGATGATTGCAGCTTTGTCCTCCCACGGATAAACGGCCTCAATCCAGCCGCCGACAGCCTTTTGCAGGGGTTCCAAGCCCGGCTCAATCTCGATGGTTTTGGGGTAGCACGCAGGCTCAATCAGAAGGACGGTGAGTTTCTCCTGCTGTTCCATGCAGCACCTCCTCAGTCCAACTGAATGGCAGGGATGTTGTACTTGCCGGCATGAAGGGTGGTGCTTTTGAACACCATCAGGGACTGGAGCAGGTGGATGTCATCCACAGTAATGGGGATGTCGCTGCCGGACGCGTCCGTGCGGAAAATGATGCTGGGGCCGATCAGGAAGCGTTTTTCATCGGTTTCCACGATGGCGTGGGGATCAGTACCCAGTTTCAGACCCATACCGGGGAAATCGATCACCAGATCATCGATGCCGAAGCATGGGACGGCGGTAAAGCATTCCTCCAAATCCATGACGGTGATGGGAAGCTCCGGGGCCAGCATCGCGTAGTACATAACAGGTTCAGCGGTGGTTTTCTTTGTAGTCTGTTTCTTTGTCATATAGTTCTCCTATCGTTCTTGGTCGCGCTGACGCTTTTTCTGCCACTGCGTCAGCAGTTTGATGATGACATCGTGCATTTGCTTAGGGGTGTAGGACTTGGGAAATAACTTTCTGAGGTCATTCCCGTCGATGGTGACTTTGTCCAGCTCACTCTTTTTCTCCTCGGACATCATGGCATACATCGCCATGCGGTCACAGCCGCCGTCCTGACTGAGCTTCTTCAGGCGCTGTGCCTGAGAAAGAGAGGGTGTGGACTGCCCATACTCCATAGCGTCCAGCAGGTTTGTCTGCTCCTCGGCGGAAAGGAACGACAATTCCACAGCCGGGTTGAACGCTATCTTTTTGTTATCAACCAT